>SBAY01000343.1 GCA_005239945.1 Nitrospira sp. | reverse complement strand
GTATTACCGAAGAGCCGTGTGAGGGAAAACCTCAAGCACGGTTCTGTGAGGGGCATTAAGCAATTAAAAGGAGGTTGTTGAATATGTCTACTCGACATAGAACTGAATTTTTTATTAGTGTCGGGGTGCTTTTTTATCTTTTTGTTTCCTTGAATTATCCTATTCTGGATGTATTAGTCAATCCCGTTAGGGCGGCAAATTCATCGTTAGAGTCGCATTACAATTTAAAATCGGAAGATTTACTTCTTAGTTATGCTATCAAAACTCATAAATGGAATGTCCAGTCATCTGATAGAAGTGTAACCCCTGTTAAAAGTGCTATCCCACAGCCTATTCAAAAAGCTAAACCTGTGTCAGAGATGCAACCTTTGCCAGAGGTGTTACCTCCATTTCCTCCGTCTGTCACGAAAATCTCCCCTCCAACTTCTTCAAAACCTCTGACGGAGTCAAAACCTCCTTTGACAATCCATGTAGTCAAACCAGGGGATACATTATGGAAGATTGCGGCAAAATATGGAGTGAGTAGTGCCAGTATTTCCAAATTGAATCAGTTAAAAGAAAGCGATATCTTGTCGGTAGGAATGAAATTAAAGGTGTCAGGAGGAAGTTAGAAGTTAGAAGTTGGAAGAACTTATCTAACCTCTAACTTCTAATCTTTTCCTGACACCTGAGAATGGATTTAATCAAGGAAATTCCAATGATAAATATTTTAGAGACGGAGATACCTCAAGAGGTAATTCAGAAATTACCTGCCAAATTTGTCAATCGATACCGGGTAATTCCTGTTAAGATGGACAATAATACCCTGACCATTGCTACGGCAGACCCATTAGACCTCCATACACTTGATGACATTGGACTTTTATTAGGATGTTCTATAGAGGTAGTTTTAACCTCTAAAGAAGAAATTGACCAGGCATTACAAAAATATTATGGTGCTGGCTCACAAACGGTTCAAGATATTATTTCCACAATAACAGAAAAAAAGGGGGTAGGTATAGATGAAGGTAAGGAGGTAACCACTGATTTAGAGAGTTTAGCTCATGAGGCACCGGTAATTAAATTAGTAAATGTAATCATTCTGGAGGCAATTAAGAAAAGAGCCAGTGATATTCATATTGAGCCTTTTGAAGATGATGCAATAGTTAGATATAGAATAGATGGTGTCTTGTATGATACCTCTCCACCCCCAAAATGGCTTTATCCTGCCATTGTTTCAAGAATCAAACTTATGGCAGAGATGAATATTGCCGAGCGGAGATTACCCCAGGATGGCCGTATTCAACTTAAGGTTGGTGGGAAACAGATTGATATGCGAGTGTCAACGATTCCTACGCTTTATGGAGAAAGTGTGGTCCTTAGAATTTTAGAGAAAGAAACTGTTTTGATAGGATTAGATGAATTAGGCTTTGAGGAATTAGTCCTTGCTCAATTCAGAAAATTGATTAATAAACCAAATGGAATCATATTGGTTACAGGTCCTACAGGCTCTGGTAAAACGACTACACTTTATGCCGCTTTAAACGAAATCAACTCTATCGAAAAAAAGATTATTACTATTGAGGACCCAATAGAATACCAATTAAAACGGATAAACCAATTACAGGTAAAACCCAAGATAAATTTTACTTTTGCCCAAGGACTTCGGTCTATGTTACGGCAGGACCCGGATATTATGATGGTTGGAGAAATACGGGATTTAGAAACAGCTGAGGTGTCAGTTCAATCGGCATTAACCGGACATCTGGTATTTTCTACCTTACATACCAATGATGCCGCAAGTGCTATTACCAGACTTCATGACATGGGCATAGAAGATTTTTTAATCTCTTCATCTGTAATTGGAATCTTAGCCCAGCGATTGGTTCGACTTATTTGTCCGGAATGTAGAGAGGAATACCTGCCTAAACCGGAATTAGCCAGGGAATTTCACTCAAAAACACTTTTTAAAGGACGAGGTTGTGAAAACTGCAATTATTCCGGGTTTAAAGGAAGAACTGGAATATTTGAGCTGTTAATCGTAAATGATGAAATCCGGGAGTTAATTTTTCAAAAGACTAATGCCAGTAAAATAAAAGAACTTTCAATTAAATTAGGGATGAAACCTATGTATGATGATGGCTTTCAAAAGGTCCAACGAGGACTGACTACCTTAGAAGAGGTTTTACGAGTTGTTCAAGAAGAAGAAAGACAATAGACCATAGACATCAGACATTAGACTTAAGTCGTAAACGGTTAGCCGGAAGATTAACCTTTCACTTTTTGTAACCGTTCAGGTAGATAGACTGTAGGCATTTAGGCTGTAGGAGATGATATGAAACTCAGGGAATTTGATAACCGCGCTTTTGATGGCGACTCAAAAACATGGAAAACGAGAAGATTTTGGGTCATCAATACTCAATAGCTAACAGTCTACAGTCTATAGCCTAAACAACTTTTTGGATGAGACAGGTGTTCATACATTATCTTTTTCTCCATCTGAAAGCTTCCGGCTGAACGCTGAATGTTTACTCTAAGTCTGATGTCTAAAGTCTGAAGTCTAATGTCTGAATTGAAGTTAAACTACAAGGATGCTGTGGCTGAACGTTTACCATTTCAATCTATTCTGATGTGGTAGTAGAGATAGATTGTGGTTTATCCGTAATAGGTATAGTAGAACTTGATGTTGGCGTGCCGGCTTCTAATGGTTTAGCCTCTGGCTTTTCTTCTTTAGGAATAGCCTCTTGAGTATTTATTATTTTTGGGCCACTGGAAGTAACCAATATCTTTTTTACCTCTCCTTTCCTTCCTAAAGCACCAATGTATTCCTCGTTTACTTTGAATACTACCCCACCTGCATTTCCAATAGTCAAAAATATTTTTTCATCAGCCTGCCATTTTATTGTTTTGTCTGGTTCTAAAATGATTTCGTGAGTTTTTTTGTTGTCAATAATCGCTTGCATCCAGACCTTTTCAGAGGCAAATGCCTCTACCAAAACCTTTTTACTAACCTGAACCGCCGGTTTGACAACTGTAGATTTATCTATCTCCTGCTTGATGATATCCTTAATCTTTTCTATTCTTTTCCCAATGGTATTTTCTGCCTGAGAAATGTCTTCTTCTCCTAATATCTTAGCCGGATCAGAATAATATGAGGTTTTTTGCATGGTAATATAAAAGGTTAGAAATCCAGATAGACTAATAATCAATATAAAAATAATCAGGTAAAGCAAGGTATTGGTTTTTTCTACAAAAGCTATCTTCTCTGGCGATTTTGATGTCTGTCCTGTAGCATGTGTTTCATCAGCATAAGTTTCATCTAAATGACTTTCTTGCCATTCTAATTCATATTGAGCATTTAATTCATTTATTTCTTTTTCATTAAATCCAATGGCATTGGCATAATTGCGTAAAAATCCTTTAGCATAGACCTCTGCCGGGAAAATATCATAATTCCCTTGTTCCAATGCCTCGATGTATTTTTTGGCAATCATAGTTTGATTGGCAATATCGTCTACAGATATTCCTTCTAACTCGCGTCTTTTTCTTAAAAATTCCCCTGTTTTACTCATTTTTATCCTCATTTAAAAGAAAATAATAAGTCCTATAAAACTTATAAGACCTACTATTTTAAATCTTCCGCTGAAACATAAACCTGACGAGGTTTACTTCCATCTGCTGGACCTACATAGCCATCCTGTTCCATCATTTCTACTAATCTTGCCGCCCGATTATAACCAATCTTTAATTTCCGTTGTAACATAGATGTAGAGGCATAACCCACTCTGGCAATTATCTGGAGTGCCTCAGGATATAAATCATCATCGTCATCATTATCTTCATCATCGGTTTCTTCAAGTTCTTTCTTGAAATCGATTTTTTCCTGTGGTAGATGTATGTGTTGCTCTTTAATGAAATCAACAATTTTTTCTATTTCTGTATTGGTCACATAACTGCCTTGAATTCGGGTAGGCTTAGGTGCACCGGCAGGTAAGAAAAGCATATCTCCTTTACCTAATAATTTATCAGCCCCTATCCCATCTAAAATAGTTCTTGAGTCAACCTTAGAAAATACCTGAAAGGCAATTCGGGATGGGAAATTAGCCTTAATCACACCAGTAATAATATCTACTGAGGGTCTTTGTGTGGCTAAAACTAAATGAATACCGATAGCCCTGGCCATTTGAGAGAGTCTGGTAATTGAGGCTTCACAATTTTTTTGAGAAGGTCCGGTCATTAAATCTGCCAATTCATCTATAATTGTAACTATGTAATAAAGAGGAGGTTCATTTTTTAATTGCATTTTTTTATTATAATTTTCTATATCCCTTGCCCCTACCTCTGCAAGTTTTTCATACCTTGATTCCATTTCCCGTTCTAACCAGATTAAAACCTTTATTGCCTCTTTGGTATTGACAATAACGGGAAATAGTAGATGAGGAATACCGTTATAGATGGTTAATTCAACCCGTTTCGGGTCAATCATGATAAATTTTACCTCATAAGGAAAGGCTTTATATAACATACTGGTAATGACCGCATTGATACACACACTTTTCCCACTTCCAGTAGCACCGGCGATTAGCAGATGAGGCATTTCTATTAAATCAGTGATGATAGGTTTACCAAAAATATCCTTGCCTAAGGCAATACTAAGCGGAGATGGGGAATTGATAAAGGTATCGCTGGATAAAACCTCTTTTATACAAACAGGTGTTGCCTTACGATTTGGCACCTCAACACCAATTACCTGCTTGCCGGGGATGGGTGCTTCGATACGAATAGTAGGTGCGGCTAAGGAAAGGGCTATATCATCAGAAAGATTGACAATACTGCTTACCTTAGTACCGGCTGCTGGCTGAACCTCAAAACTGGTTACCACAGGACCTCGATTGACCTGGACCACCTTTGCATCAATCCCAAAATCCTCTAATGTCTCTTCCAGAAGTCTCGAGATAAGTAATAAATCCTCTTTTAAATCTTTTTCGGAGGCTGGAAGAGAATCATTGAGAAGGGATAAAGAAGGAAGTTGATATGGATGTGCCGTAATTTCATCTTTGAGAGTTTGTTCTTTAAGATGATTATTAGAAATGGTATTTGAAGGTAAAATAATTCGTGGTGTGGTCAGTATTTCTTCCTTTCTAATCCGTTTCTTTTTAGGGGTTTCTTGTACCTCTACCTCGTCTTCTTCAGGAGCTATTTTTTCGACTATGAAACTAAATAATTTGAAAGGGGAAAGAATTACCTTTTTTAAAAAATTAATCCTTGGGATGAGTGAAGATTCAGTAAAAAGGATAAGTCCGAGGGCAAAAAAAGTAAAATTGATTACCCAGGCTCCTGAACCAAAACCCTGATTTAACCAAAGACCAATAGCAATACCTACCTCTCCTCCCTCAATATTTATCCAGATATCCTGAAGCAGTGCACCAAAAACAGAGGTAGAAATCAAGAGCAATAATCCGCCCAGGCCTCTAATAAATGACCCGGCTATTTCACCCTTAAATCTCCTGAAACCTAACATGCCCAAAATAACAGGTAAAAGATATGCCCCTATCCCGAAGGCATTTTGTAAGGACTCCGCTATCCAGCTACCTACTCCGCCGGCATATACAGAGACAATCAAACAAACTAAGACCAGAAGCGCCAGCCCTAATATTATTATTCCGCTTACTTCATTAACAATTTTAAATTGCGGTGATTTTTTCTCTTCCTTCATTTAGTTACCATCACCCTTATCTTACCACCCCTATCTTCCCTACCTTTTTATCCTCTTCTGCGCTAATGACATAAATGTAAATCCCACTGGTTACCCGCTCATTTGCCTTATTCCTTAATCCCCATGTCCATTGCCCATTATCAGTTTTTCCCT
>SBAY01000320.1 GCA_005239945.1 Nitrospira sp. | reverse complement strand
TTTTAAAGACATACCTTGGTGTGGTTAAAGCGATAAACCTCCTTTTCCAACCGTTAGGTTGGGATTTGGTTGCGGCTCTGCTGCGCTGTGTACTTTGTGCCTCCTTTGTGAAGTTTGTAGTTAAAATAGTATCGCACCAAAATTCACGAAACTCCAGGACAATAAGAAGGATGTAAAAATGAGGGAAAAAGATGCATAAGGAATTTATTCAAGGGTTTATCTGTGGGGTAGTGGCGACTACTTTATTTTTTGGCATTAGTTCTTTAATCCATCGCGAGCCGCCAGAAAACAAAAAAAACATTACCCATAGACAAATGGTTAAAACACCATTAAAAAAAGGTATAGCCGAGGTTTTTTATCCGCAAGGAAATGAAACTCAAAGACGGTTAGCTAACAAAATATTAGATATTTTAGTCAAAGAATACGAGTTGGTGGCAAAGGTACTTGAAATCCCGGAAGACAGAATTCTATCCTATCAGACTTATGGATTAGTCTTTTGTGAAGATATAGACGATATATTTTTAAAATATACCCATAACGGCTTGACCCTGGTAAATGGGGTGCAATGTTATCCGGTGGTAGGGGAGACAGGATTTCCATTTCGAGACCCAAAGACGCGATTTCGGCTGGCTCATAGCCTTCCTCAAGAACTTGTTAAAGGCATTCTGCTTGAAAAAGTAAAGATTAAAGATAGCGGTAGGTGGTTTGTCGAAGGGGTAGGTGGATATATTGGATTTTTGTGCTGGCAGCGATTTGATAAATACGCCTTTTTCAATTATGAGTATCCGCGAGTGCTTAAACTATTTTCTGAGGCAGAACAACAAGGCAATCTTTCCACAGAGGCTTCCCTCGTTATAGACCTCACTGACTACAAAACATTAACGAGGCAAACCTCCAGAGAAAATTCTTGTCTGGTTGATGATTTATTCTGTTATGCGGCTACATTTATCATCATTGATTTAGTCAATCGTCATGGCAGAGGAATTATTGCTAAAAGCATTTCTAAATTAGCAGAATCTAAGGGGAAAATTGGGGCAGAAGAAATAGTCATGGTGATTAAAGAGATAACCGGTCAAGACATTCTTCCTGGATTAAAGGTTGTTTCAGTAAAAAAGGTAGAGGAAAGATTCAGGTCGTTAAAGACAAAATTATTGCCTCAAAGGTAGTGCCTCTTCAAGATTGAATTCGTGGGTAGAAAGGAGGTTCGAGAATCAATATGAAAGAAGACAAATTCAAGGATGAATGTGGGATTTTCGGTGTCCATGGTTATCCCAGTGCCGCTAAACTTACCTATCTTGGTATTTTCGCCTTGCAACATCGAGGACAGGAAAGTGCCGGGATTGTTACCTCAGATGGTCATGAGTTGCTCAGTCATCGCGGTATGGGGTTAGTTACAGATGTATTTGATGCCCATCGAGTTCACGAATTGATTGGTAAAATAGCTATCGGGCATGTCCGATACTCAACTACCGGCGCCAGTCGCTTTGAAAATGCCCAACCCCTGACTATTACCTCATCTTCAAAAGGACCTCTATCCATTTGCCATAATGGTAATTTAGTTAATGCCACTCAATTACGAATTAAATTAGAAAAAAGGGGTGCTATTTTCCAAACCACCTCTGATTCAGAGGTGATTATTCAACTTATTATCAAATCCAAATTCTCCCAATTATCTGAGGCAATAAAGGATACCTTAGCAGAGGTCAAGGGGGCGTATTCGTTATTGTTGATGACCCCTGATGAACTGATTGGCATTCGTGACCCATTAGGTTTTAGACCATTATGTATCGGCAGATTGGGGAAGGCTTACCTATTAGCTTCAGAGACCTGTGCCTTAGACCTGGCTGGGGCTGTCTATCTTCGTGATGTCCAGCCAGGTGAAATGGTCATTATCAATAGTCAGGGATTGAAATCACATCGTCTGCTTCCTGCTCATGACCCTGAGCTTTTTGAGGCTTCCTTCATTAGAGAAGAATCCAAGCCCAAAGAGACACAATGTATCTTTGAATTTATTTATTTTGCCCGACCTGATAGTAAAATATTTGGTGAAAATGTCTATGAAATGAGAAAGGAATTAGGTAGACAATTAGTCAGAGAACATCCTGTGGAGGTAGATGTGGTTATTCCTGTTCCGGATTCAGGGGTTTGCGCGGCTCTTGGTGTAGCTGAGGAAGCTAATATTCCCTATGAATTGGGATTAATGCGTAATCACTATGTTGGCAGAACATTTATTGACCCAAAACAGGCCATACGAAAGATAGGTGTTCAGATAAAATTAAATCCAATTCGGGAGGTAATAGAAAACAAAAGGATAATTGTGGTTGATGATTCGATTGTTCGAGGGACTACCTGTCAGAAGATAATGAAGATGTTATATAATGTGGGAGCAAAAGAGATACATTTACGAATAAGTTCTCCACCAATCAAATTTCCTTGTTTTTATGGTATTGATACGCCTACCTCCAAAGAATTGATTGCCGCTAATTACTCAATCGAAGAGATAAGGAATTTTTTAAATGTAGATACACTGGGGTATCTAAGTATCGATGGACTTTTAAGACCTGTCAGAAATTTCAACAAAGGCTTCTGCCTCGCCTGCTTTAACGGAGATTACCCAATTAAGGAAGGGAAAAAGAATTATTAATATGAAACTCAGGGAATTTGATAACCACGGTTTTGATGGCGACGCAAAAACATGGAAAACGAGAAGATTTTGAGTCATCAATACTCAATAGCTAACAGTCTACAGCCTAAACAACCTGAACAGTTACATGAGGTTTTAATTGATGAGTAAACTTTTTTGGCAAATTATCTATAATACACTCTGGTTGATTTTATTTTATCCTGCCTTGTTCGTAGGATTTGTTTTTAATGAAAAGATACGAAGAGGAATTAAAGGCAGAAAAGGGTTATGGTTAAAGTTAAAAGAGGAACTAACGCCAGGAAAATGGGTTTGGTTTCATATCAGTTCGATGGGTGAATTTGAGCAGGCTAAACCTATTATTAGCACCTTAAGGGAAAAAGAAGAGAACATAAAAATATTGGTTACTTTCTTTTCCCCATCCGGCTATGAACCTGCGGTTGAGCATTACAAAGAGGCGGATGTGATTTCCTACCTACCTTTTGATACCCTTTCAAATGCCAAAAAAATGCTTAAACTCGTTAATCCTATCCTGCTTATCTTTATTAAATACGACCTGTGGCCTAATTTCGTCTGGCAGGCAAAACGAATGAAAATACCAATGCTATTAGCCGATGGAAGTCTTTCCCAGATAAAATTAACCCCTCTTTCCAGATCATTTTATAAACAGGTCTATAGCCAGATAAACACTATTTGTGCCATATTAAAAGAGAATGAGGCGATTTTCAAAAGATTAGTCAATGCCCAAACCAGGGTATTAGTTACTGGAGATACACGGTATGACCAGGTATATCGAAGATTACTAAGGGTTAAAAAAGAGGGATTTAAAGCCAGGGAGTTTTTCCCTGAACAAGCTAAAATCATTGTGGCCGGGAGTACCTGGCTCAATGACGAAGAGGTAGTCTTGCCTTCATATAAGAAACTCAGAAGTGAATTTAAGGGGTTGCTCTTGGTACTTGTACCTCATGAGCCTAACCTTGAGCGATTGACACAACTGGAAAAAATGGCCTCGAAATTGAATCTCAGGTATCTGAGATGGTCAGAGGTAGAAAGGACCGGGACAACTGCTCAGGCAGAATTGATAATTGTGGACAAAATAGGGCTATTAGCCAATCTTTACCAGGTTGGGGATTTAACCTATGTTGGTGGGAGCTTTAGGCATGGGGTACATAATTGTCTTGAGCCAGCCGTTATGGGCAAGGTGGTCTTTTTCGGCCCAAAGATTGATAATTCTAAGGAGGCTAAATTATTGGTAGAAAGAAAGGCCGGGTTTGTGGTTACTACCGCCCAGGAGATGACTACAAAGATAACTCAACTTTTAACCCACCCTGAATTGCTTGCAAAAGCCAACCAGGCGGCTTTTGAATTAGTTGAAGAAAATTTAGGGGCTACGGAAAAGATTATAAAAGAGTATTGGTTCCTACAATCATTCACTTCCACAAAAAATCCGCAAGAACCGAAAAGTCTGATGTCTAAAGCCTGAAGTCTAATGTCTGAATTGAAGGCTGATAAAACAGAAATTTCCCGACTTTTAGTAGTGGTTTAAAGAGAGGTGTTTTTTAAGGGGAGAGAAACCCTTTTTGAAAAAAGTGTTTCTCTCCCCTTAAACCCCT
>SBAY01000111.1 GCA_005239945.1 Nitrospira sp. | reverse complement strand
TTTTTCAAAGAGCTTTTAATCTGGAGCCACCAACAAGGGAAAATGGGCAAAACCATTGAATCTGTATTGGCAACTCTCTAAAAAACGCAAAAGTTCAGCTTATGAAAAAAATTGGTTAAAAGCTATTTTATCCATTCATTTACCAAACGTTCTGTTTGCAAAAAATCCTGAAGGAGGACTTGAAGAATATCTCATAAAAGAGGATGTCCCCTATGAAATAGTCAGATTCCCTCATGTCTAAATTTTTGGCACTGTCTCAAAGTCAAAGATGACGACAGAACTCCTTAACTACCTGCTTTTGTATTAGATTACAAATTATGAGAAAGATACCCTCGAACTATTAAAATTTTACTTATCTGAGTCCTGATGTTTCTTCAAAACCGTACATTAGATTCATATTTTGTACTGCCTGGCCAGATGCCCCTTTGATGAGATTGTCAAGTGAAGACAAGACAATTAGCCGTCTCATCCTTTTATCTTCTTTAATACTAATATCACAATAATTAGTTCCCGTAACCCACTTAGTCTCAGGGAATTCCTCTCTAATTCGAACAAATGGGCAGGAGGAGTAAAATTCGTTATAGAGAGCAAAAAGATTCTTGAGGTCTATTTCTTTTTTTAACTGAAGATAGATAGTGCTGAGAATCCCTCTGTCCATAGGAGCTAAATGAGCGACAAAGGTAATTTTTATCTCTTGCCCGCCTAATTTACCTAATTCCTGCTCTATTTCAGGGATATGCCGATGGATTCCTACCGAATAGGCGGCAAAACTTTCATTCCGCTCCGGGAAATGAGCCTTGAGTGATGGCTCTCTACCCACACCTGATACCCCGGATACAGAATTCACCATGATGTGATTTAGATCAACCAATCCTTTATTTAATATTGGGGCAACACCCAAAATTGCACTTGTGGGATAACAGCCAGGATTAGCAATCAAACGGGCTTTTTTAATCTCCTCACGATAAAGCTCCGGTAGCCCATAAACTGCCTCATTTATCGTTTTGGGACAGGTATGTTGAACATGATACCATTGCTCATAAACCGCCGCATCCTGAAGTCTAAAATCGGCCGAAAGGTCAATGACCTTTTTCCCTGCTTCTAAAAATTCAGGCACTATCTTCATTGAAACAGTATGGGGTAAGGCTAAAAAGACTAAATCAACAATTTTAGCTATTGGCTCCACATCTTCAAAATTAATACACGGCAAATCAATTATGCCTTTAAACTCAGGGAATATTGGTGAAAGAGAAGTAGTATTAGCCGGTAATTTAGCCGATAGACTGACAATTTCAACCCCTGCATGTCTCAGGAGCAGGTGAATTAATTCTTTTCCTGCGTATCCTGTAGCACCAATTATGCCAACTTTAATCTTCATTAAACCCTACCTCGCGAATAGGTTTGAATAAATTTTTCGATCGAGCGGTCGTAAGTTTTTTCAACCGCTGGTGGGAAAAGGCAACCTGGCAGTTGATTCATCTTTTTGTGGTATCTAATACATTCACAGCAAATCCCTTTCCTCGAACACGGCTCATAAGTACAGGTGCAATCCTTTTTATTAACCGCAACATTACATTCTCTCATCTTTATCTATGACCTCCATTAAATTTAGCAGGGTTCGGGAAGAATAGGACTTATATGACCTATCTGACTTATTCCTGAACTCCGAATCCCGCTGACTCATTACCCCTTCTTATACGATGCCCATGTAGTGGGTGTCTCCCAAACCTTTACCTCTTCAAGTTTAATGCCAGCCAACATTTTTTCTAACCCAAGATAGACATATTCGGCAATCTTTTCTGCGGTAGGATTTGAGTTTAAAAATGGTGTTAGCTCATTTAAGTTTTGGTGGTCTAACGGTTCGACTACCTTTTTAGTCAAATCCTCCAATTCGTGGAAGTCAATCACCATGCCTGATTCATCTAATTTATTATGACTGGCAACTACCTCTATCTTCCAATTATGTCCATGGAGTCTTGAGCATTTGCTGCCTTGTTTTATTATTCTATGAGCGGCACAAAATTCAGTTTCTATTCTTACTTGATACACCTATCTTCTCCTTATGCAAGATACTATAAATAACCCGTTAAACCTATGATAATCCCTCAGGAATTATTTCTTTATTAACTAAATCCTCATAGGATTCCCTTTGGCGAATAATATAGTATTTACCATTACTTACCATTACCTCTGCTATTCTCGGCCGCATATTATAATTAGATGACATGGCAAATCCATAAGCACCTGTGTCTAAAATAGCCAGCAAATCCCCTTCCTCAGGTTTAGGCAAAAGTCTTTCACGGGCAAAAAAGTCCCCATCTTCACATATAGGTCCAACTATATCCGCGATTAATCCTTCATTTTCCATATTATACTCAACTACCGGTAGAATTCTATGATAGGATTTATAAAATGCAGGTCTGATGAGGTCATTCATCGCCGCATCTACGATTACAAAATACTTATGAAATCCCTTTTTGATATAATTTATCTTAGTTACCAGAATACCTGCCTCGCCAACAATACTGCGTCCTGGTTCTAAGATTAATTTGTAATTTGTATTAATAATATACGGAAGAATTATTTCAGAAAGGTGTTCTATTGTTGGCACATCTTCATCATGATACCTGATACCTAATCCCCCCCCAAGATTTATATATTCTATAATTATCCCTATCTCATGAAGTTCTTCTGCTAACTTAATGACCTTTTGTAATACCTCACCATATAGATTAGTTTGAATGATTTGTGAACCAACATGGCAATGAATGCCTTTGATTTCTACATTCTCTAATTTTGAGGCTTGAAGATAAATATCTTTTACCTCATGGATATTTACCCCAAATTTACTTTTAGCTAATCCTGTAGCAATATAATGATGTGTAATTGGATTAACATCCGGGTTAACCCGAATAGCAATTTTTGCCTTTTTAGTTTTTTCACTTGCTATTTGGTTTAATACGAACAATTCATTTATTGAATCTACATTAATCATTAACAAATCATTTTCCAGTGCATATTCAAGCTCCTGCCTTGTTTTACCATTGCCATTGAAAACGATTTTTTCTGGTGGAAACCCTGCCTTTAATGCCTTAAAGAGTTCTCCTCCGGAAACCACATCAATTCCTGAGCCTTTTTTAGCTAAGGTGTTAAGAATGGCAAGATTAGAATTTGCTTTAGTCGCATAGCAAATCAAGGTATCAATTTTGGAAAATGCCTTTTTATACGACTCATAAGTCGAGATTAAGATTTCAGAACTGTAAAGATAAAAAGGTGTTTGCACCTCATCAGCTATCGTCTTTATCTTCAACCCATCACAATATAACTCCCCTTCTTGATATTCAAATCCCATAAGGAAAACCCCCTCTATTTCTTTTGACTTTTGCGATACATTTTATTCGCTGTTTTGTTTAATTTCTTGAGCCATTTACTTCGTGGAAACTTATTCGATAGCTCCTCTATTTTCTCCTTTGATTTCTTAGCCCAATCAGTCGTAGAATATTTCTTAATGATAAGGAGATATGATTTAGTTGCCTGCTGAAGTTTATTAGACTCCTGATAGCACTCGCCCAGGCGATAAATTGCCTCTACCTTATGGTCAGATTGTTTATATCTCTGAAGCAGGATTCGATAATTATTAATCGCCTCGTTAAATTGTCTTAATGCCTGGTAGCATTTAGCGATATTAAGTTGAGCCTCATCTGCATAATAAATTTTAGGGTAATAATCAATGAAGTGACGGAATTCGATAATAGATAGATCATAATTACCCTGTTCCTGGTAGGTTATAGCCCTATCATAAAGCAATTTTGCCAATTGATTCTCTGAATACTCATAAGGTGGAATGTAAGGTTTAGAACTACTACAACCAATGATAAGTATTAAAATGAATAGGATACTAAATTTTTTCATAACATATCATCTCCCTTAAAGATTATCATATAGAAGTGAAGTTGTCAAGAAAAATATTGGCGTGTCAGAAATTCCCCAACTTTTAGTAGTGGTTTAAAGAGAGGTGTTTTTTAAGGGGAGAGAAACCCTTTTTGAAAAAAGTGTTTCTCTCCCCT
>SBAY01000237.1 GCA_005239945.1 Nitrospira sp. | reverse complement strand
TAGTCTAATGTCTGAATTGAAGAGCCTCTAAAAAATATTTTGACAAAATCGATGAAATGATATATACTTTAATGAACATTAAAAAGGAGTCAAGAATGAACCAGATAACCGCAGTTTATTGTGATAGAATTATTATTGGTGCGGTCATGTTGATGATATTTTGGATACCGTTATTTTTCGGTCTGAATATCAACAGCCTTGACCTTCAAAAAATCGCCCTTATGTGGACACTATTTTCAATAATAGTCATTACCTGGGTAGTCAAAATTGTCTTTACCCGCGAGTTTAAATTTGTCCGCACCCCTCTTGATATACCCATACTTGCCTATCTATTAATCAGCATTATCGCCACTATCTTCTCTATCCATCCTATTATCAGTCTGTTTGGATTTTATAATCATTTTGAAGGACTATTGATGCTCATTACCTATATTTTTTTATATTACACGGTGGTAAATTTTATAAATAAAGAGGTATTACCCTGGATGCTTAATGTAATTATTCTTAGTGGGGTGTTAACAGCCGGTTATGCTGTTCTTCAATATTATGGTCTTGACCCGGTAAAATGGGAGATGTTCACCGGTGGCCGGGTATCGTCAAGTCTGGGCAATCCGATTGGGTTTGGCAATTATGTCATTATGGTTTTGGGGATAACCCTGAGTATCTTCTTCTCGAAGGAAATTATTACCAGGCAAAAAGGAAAACCTGTCCGAACACCTTTATCTTCAAAAAAGAAGAAGAAAGAGAGAAAGGTTCAAATTGTTACTGGCAAAGGTGATACCTTCAAATCTCCGCAATCACTTAGAACTAAAATAAACTTACCTTACTGGATTTATGGAATATGTGTAGGTATAATTTTATTTGGATTTTGCTTTTCAGCCAGCCGGGCACCTTTTCTGGGTATGTTAGGGGCAATGGCATTGATAGGTATTTTATTAGGAAGGCAAATAATCCATAAACGAAAACACTTAACTATATTTGGAATGATTTTCCTTGGTTATTTAGCCTTTTCAAATCTAACCCCTGGATTAACGGTAATTGGTAGATTAACAACTATCTTTAATCCACCTCTACCGCCAAAACAAGCCCCTTTTGAGGCAGGGACATTTACGGCGACATCTGTGGCAAATCTGAATCCGAGAATATACCTCTGGCAGGGTGCCTTAAATATCGTTCGTGATTATCCAATTTTAGGTATAGGATTAGATACCATAGGTATTTTTCATTTAAAATATAAACCCATAGAATCGGCTATGGCTGAAGGGGCTTATGCTACAGCGGCCAGTGCCCATAATGAATTATTAGATACCTGGGTATCCAGGGGAACGATTGGATTGATTATCTATCTCTGGCTACTAATTGCCTTTGTCATTATTTGCCTGAAGGTCTATTGGCATGTCAACGATGTCCAAAAATTTTATATTACCGGGTTATTAGCCGCCTTCATTTCCTATTTTATCCAGAATTGGTTTAGTCCTACCGGAATTTCAGCCTCTTATTTCTTTTGGACAATCCTGGCTTTAGGCATGGTATTTAAAGCCAAATCTTATTCTATTGTTTTACCTGTTGAGGTTAAAAAATTTTGCTGGATTATTTCCCTGGCTACAATCGGGGGAGTTGTCTGGCTATGGGTTTTATTGGTTGTCCGACCATGTATTGCGGATTTTAATTATGAACAGGGAACACTTCTGCAGACGATGCCTGAATATGAAAAAGATATGCACTATAGATTTGAACGGGCATTGCAATTTAATCCTTATGAAATTGCCTATCATCGAGAGGTGTGCTCGATGTATTTAGTTAAAGCCCAGACTACCGGTGAGGAAAAGTGGATTAGAGAAACTATCGAACAAACCAAAAAATTGGTTGATTTTAATCCTTATGATGGGGTAGGGAATTCTATTCTGGGTGCCGGATACTATCTGGAAGGCAAAGAATTAGATAAGGCGGCTGAATATTTTAAAAAGGCAATAGAATTTGACCCTTTTAATCCTGACCCACATAATGTTCTTGGGTTAGTTTATCAAAGACTTGGAAAGGATGATGAGGCGATTAAAGAATTCAAGCGAACGCTATGGCTGAAACCTGACTATTCTATAGGGTTAGAGAACTTGAGACGCACTTATGCCCGTTTGGGTAAAGGGGATATTAGGGCAGATATCAAGGAATTATTAGCCAAAGAATCTGGTCCTCGAACTGTTTGGCTTCGCGAAAAATTAGTTGAATCTTATCTTCAAGAAAATAACTTTAATGAGGCACTGAAGGAATGTTTGAATATCATGCAACTTACTCCGGAAAATATCAATATCTGTAGGACGTTAGGTATTATTTATATTCAACAGGGAAAAATGGAGGAGGCAAAAAAGGCATTTAGATATTTATTAGAACTTGACCCAAATGATAGTTATGCTAAGGAATTTTTAGCCAAGGTAGGATAAGATTTGAAGGGGAGAGAAACCCTTTTTGAAAAAAGTGTTTCTCTCCCCTTAAACCCCTCTTTTCCCAAAAACTTTTTAACTACCACTTATCTTTGTAAAGTGCACCTTACAAAGATAAGTGGTAGTTAAAAAGTTTTGGGAAAAGAGGGAGTTTGAGGGAGGAAAAACCTTTTTCAAAAGGTTTTTCCTCCCTCAAAAATAAGACTAAAGGCAGGATAATAAGATGAGTGAAGACCTAAAATTAGCCCAAAGGCAATTAGAAGAATTAGGGCAAGAGATTAACTCAGGTGCAAGCGAAAAATTTTATGCATTTAATAAATCTTTCCAGGGTCTCTGCCAGAAGGTCGTTCGATTAGAATCATTGATTGAGGTAAGCCAGATTGTTAATTCTACATTGCAATTAAAGGAATTATTGCCTTTGATTATGGAATCTACCACCAAACTGATGAAGGCAGAGGCATCTTCATTGATGTTGATAGATGAGGGGCATTTTGTATTTGAGGTAGCTATTGGAGAAAAAAAGGATGAGATTAAAAAAATCAGATTGCCTATCACTGAGGGAGTAGCCGGTTGGGTGGTTCAAAATAAACAGCCAATTTCAATCAAAGATGTTACCCTTGACCCAAGATTTTGTAAAAAGATAGATAAGGATATCGGATTTGTTACGAAATCACTCCTGTGCATTCCCTTATTGATTAAAGATAAGATAATTGGGGTGGTAGAGGCTCTTAATAAAATTGGTGAGGATGGATTTTCACAGGATGATTTAGAATTATTACAGGCAATGGCTAATCAAGGGGCAATTGCTATTGAGAATGCTAGGTTGTATGAGGATTTAAAAGACCTGTTTTTTAATAGTATCAAGGCATTAGTCACCACAATCGAGGCAAAAGACCCTTACACCCGTGGACATAGTGAACGGGTAATGAAATATTCTCAAACTATAGTCTCTGAATTGAATTTGTCTGATGATGAAAAGGAAGCTATTAGATTAGCCGGGTTACTTCATGATATTGGAAAGATAGGAATAGATGAGGCTATTATTAGAAAACCAGGTAGATTGACAGATGAAGAGTTTGCAGAAATAAAGAAACATCCGACTATCGGTGCCGAGATTATCAAGCCGATAAAACAATTACAATCTGTAGTTCCCGGTGTTTGGCAACATCATGAACGATATGATGGAGGGGGTTATCCCTATGGGTTAAAAGGTGAGGGAATATCCTTTTTAGGCAGGGTTTTGGCCGTAGCCGATACCTTCGATGCCATGACCTCGGATAGGCCGTATCGAAAAGGACTGTCTCATCAAACCGCCGTAGAGGAAATAAAAGAACAGTGTCATAGGCAATTTGACCCCGATATAGCCGAGGCATTTCTAAAGGCTTATGAGAAGGGATTATTAGACATTAGAGTTTAGACCTTAGACTTTAGATACCAAACTTTTCTATAGTCTAATGTCTATAGTGCCCATGGACACTTAAAATTATGAGTTTAGAAAATAACTCTAAATTGTAAAATGGATAATTAGAAATTTGAAATTGGAAAATAGAAATCAGGGAAAGAAAAGGAAATCGCGTCTATTTTTCCTTCTAATTTCCAATTTCTAATTTCAGCATTCTTTTAACCATTGCGAAACCCTTAAATTAAAGTGTCATGAGGCAATAGTCTCTAGTCTTGAGTCTAATTGCAGAATTAGGAGAAAAGATGATTTTTTGGCAGTTGTTGTTAGCTCATTTAATTGGAGATTTTCCTTTACAATTCAATGAAATATTTAGATTAAAGATAAAGAGTAAGTGGGGTGTGCTTCTTCATTGTGCAATCGTTGTTATGATTTCAGCCCCATTTTTACTCCCTTATGTATGGACGATGCGGATGTGGATTGGAATTATTATTCTCATATCCTCTCACTTTTTAATCGATTGGACAAGGGTAGTTTTTAGCAAAAAGGCTAATTTAGACAATCTCTGGATGTTCTTATTGGACCAGTGTCTGCATATATTCATCGTTTGGTTAGTTAGTCTTATGATTATCTCGCCACCATTACCTATTTTACCTGAATCTATAAGAGATATAATAGAGAATAAACAAATAATTTTGACCCTGATTGGATTTATTGCAGGTAGCTATTTTGGGGCAATAGTTATTCATTATTTAAAGAAAATGTTTATTCAGGGATATACCAGTCAATCATTAAGCACCAAACGCTATGGGATAATCGAGCGGTTATTGATTATGGTTCTAATTCTCATGCCGGGTTTATTCTTTTTATTTATACCAACCATATTATTTGCCCGTATGTCTATTTCCAGGGTAAAAGAAGAAGAATATAGTTTATTTGACAGTATAGTCAGTATGGCTTTTGCGGTTATTTTTGGATTGCTCTTAAAAGTTTTTGTCTGGTTGTAAAAAACAAGAGTGTGTCTGGTGCGGTAAAAAAACTAGAGTCTGGAAACTTCAATTCAGACATTAGACTTCAGACTTTAGACATCAGACTTAAGTCGTAAACATTCAGCAGTCAGATGTCAGCGGTCAGATGGAGAAAAAGATAATGGATGAACACCTGTCTCATCCAAAAACTGAAAGCTTAAGCTTCCGGCTAACCGCTTACGACTTAAGTCTTTAGTCTTTAGTCTATGGTCTAATGTCTGAATTGAAGGTCTGGAAACAGAAATTCCCCAACTTTTAGTAGTGGTTTAAAGAGAGGTGTTTTTTAAGGGGAGAGAAACCCTTTTCAAAGGGTTTTTCCCCTCAAAAAATCCACTTCTTTAAATCATTGCTAAAAGTTGGGGAATTTCTGGTCTGGAAACAATCCTGAAGAGTAAAAAATCTTCGCACAAAAACTTCCTGAAATAATTCAATCCTTTATTCCTCCAAAAATTTTTTAAAAAAATATTTGTATTTTTATCCTTTTTATGGTATAATCATAATAATATATAAAATATATACTATTATGATTCATT
>SBAY01000172.1 GCA_005239945.1 Nitrospira sp. | reverse complement strand
ATAAATATGTCGTCCCTATCGGGACTTGGATTCTATACAATCAAAGATTGCCCCCTTTGGTTTTAAACATGGTGAATAAATATGTCATCCCTATCGGGACTTCTTATTTCTTACCCACAAGTATTCTACAATAATTTTCCCCTGTTGGGGTTACGAATTACCTGTCCCCCTTCATTACTACAATAGTTGTTTTACCTTCTCTGCCTCGGATTTGAGGTTGAGTTGGAGATAGAGTTGCTCGCTAGCTTTGAGGTATTGTTTTGCCACATCTTTTTTGCCTGTATCACGATATAGAAGAGCGATGTTACTAAGGGACATAGCTAAATGATGCCTATCACCAATTCTCACAAGTATTTCCTTACTTTTCTCATACCACTTCAACGCCTCTGGATAGTTGCCCTGGTCATAATAGATTCCTGCAATGTTATTGTAAGTCGTGGCTAACCTTGCCCGGTCGCCTATCTCCTCTCTAATCTTCCTACTTATCTCATACCACTTCAACGCCTCTGGATAGTTGCCCTGGGCATCGTGAATCATACCAATGTTATTGTAAGTCCTGGCTAACCCTGCCCAGTCGCCTATCTCCTCTTTAATCTTCCTACTTATCTCATACCACTTCAACGCCTCTGGATAGTTGCCCTGGGCATCATATCGCAACCCAATTTCATTATAAAGGGTAGCCTCCTCTTTCTTTTTGCCTAATTCCTGACAGGCAACCACCCCGGCTAAAAGCCACCTCAAGCCTTCCTGGATTGACCGGCGGAAGATATAGTTTTTCAAGGCAAAGGCATAATCATCAGCCAGGGCTATAATCTCCCTATCCCTATCTCCTCCCTCGAGCCTCTCAGCCACCCAGTCTGTGGTTTTTCGGATATTAGGCTCATCTTTTTCTATTTCTGGTCAGGGGTCTTTTGAGTTTTTAGCAACCTGGCAATAGTATTGAGCCGCCTTAAGATTAACTTCCTCTTCCTCTTGCGGTAGAAGTGGTAAATATTTCTTGATGTAGTCTAAGACTAATTGATGGAGAGAGTAGCGGCCCAGCGTAATATCATGGTCAATGATACTCATAGTTGTAAGTTGGTCAAATCCTGTCGCACCACAGATAGACTTAATAGCCGGATAATCGAATCCCCCGGCAAAGATAACCAGTCTTTTAAGAAGCCCTCCGGCTCTTTCGTCTAACGATTCTATCATTTTGCCAAAGAAGTCATTTACTGCCTCTGTAACTTCCTTACCTGCTAACGACCTCAAATTATTCAGGGTGGGCTCTACTCCATCTCGTTTTGCCATAGATACAGACATAGTGATGAAAAGGGGATGGTGTCGGGTGTATTCTATAAAATTGTCTTTTTCAGATTTAATCTTTCCCCAAATCCCCAGTCTTTCTGCCTCGTAAGAAAGAAGGGCCTCTGCCTCTGTAAAATCCTTAACCGAATAGGGGAGGGTGGCATCCATCCTTTCAAATACAGATAGATGGGCACGGCTGGTGAGGAGCACCTTGGTTCCCTGCCTTGGGTCAAAACTTTCAAGGAACTCCTTCAGCCTTTTTTGTTCTTCCCCAATCATCACCTCAACATTGTCAAGGATAAGAAGGCAAGATTTCCAACTCAATCTTTCAGCAACCTGTGCTGGTTTAATATCAAAGAAACTACCTATTGCCTCGACGATATGTTCAACTTCTGTCTGTGTTTCTATCTTAAAATAGAGGATGCCAGCCGGGAATCGCCAGGCATTACGGTGTGCCGCCATTTGGGCGAGATATGTCTTGCCAATACCACCAATTCCAGAGAGGATAATCGCCCTGTTTTCTGCACTCCTCAACTCAGAGGCAAGTTTTACCAGTCTTTCACCCTGACCAATAAACTCAAGGGGATAAGGCAAAAGATGAGTGCGCGGCTCACCGAAAGAGGGTTTTGGTTCTTCAGAGACAATAGGTAGATGGATGCTCGTATCTTTCTTGCCAATCAAATTAAGTATTTTAGACTGTGAAGGGAACTGCCTGCCTATTTCCTCATTTGCCCGCTCAAGTGCCTGAGCAATAGGTTGACCGGCAAAGAGGCTGGGATAGAATGTCCTGGTGAATATCTTGGCTGCCTCATCATAGATAGTTTGGGTTGTAGAGATGATTGATGGGATATGAGCAGAGAGACTGTTACCCAGGTTAGAAGAGTGGCAGGCATTAAATACTGCCAATTTTCTTATCTTACCTTGAGAGAAGAGAGACACGAGCTCATTTATTTTGACGATTTCTTCTGTGCCGTATTCATCCTCAAAGACCAATCCCGCCCTGGTGCCGTGACCAATGAAGTGAAAAATGTCATAAGGGTGATTCATCAGGGTTTTTTCTAACATCTCACGGGTTGGAGGAAAAAGGCGGGTGATACGAACCGGATGATACTGATGCTCATTAATTCTAACAGCCTCACATATATTCTGCCATTCTCGCCAGACATCAAGCCTGATAGATGGAGGGTTTTGACCCGTTTTATCTGTTGCTGGGGCTGAGATGACCACTAACATAGAAATAGGTGATTGGATTTCAGGCACCTCTTCCCGAACAAGTTCGGGCTTCCGTCCCAATATGAAGGGTGGTAAAATACCAAGTTTGGTGCATATTTCTTCAATTTCTGCTTCTACTTCCTTCAATTCCATCTTCTTATGCGTAGGGAAATCGAGCTCTCCAAATTTAGCTCGCTGTTCGTCTAATATTCGCCACCTGTCCACAAGTGCCTTAAGTATTGTCTCAAGATGTTCTCGTTCTTGCTTAGTCAACTCATTCATATTGTCACCTGTCTCCCGAACAAGTTCAGGCTTCCATCCCCGGCAATTCTCATTTTAGACAGGATTACAGGATAAATAGGATTTTTTAACAATCGCGGTTTATGGGTTTTTTAAAAATACTGTGGAGAAAATGTTTTCTTCCACCGTTTTGGGCGTTTGCGTTAGAAATTCCGTATCCTATAACCCTTACATCTTGTTAATCCTGCTTAATCCTGTCAAAAAGTCAAAATGAGAATTGCTGTTCCGTCCCCTTAATTTCGGGATTCCATCCACTATGGTAGTAGTTTGACCACATCATTTATCTCGATAAATCTTAAAGTCATCGGTGTGATTATTATAGCTTTGGAGATTTCAGGGGCAACTTCTAAAACCTTAATTTTTCCTATTGATTTGGGTTTTTCTCCTGGCGGTTTCAAACTTCTCCTTTTCCAGACCTCAAGGATTTGGTCAGGCAATAGACCATGTGTCTTACCAAGGTTGATAATTACCTTATTGTCGGTAAGTTTCATTATCATCCCTTGAATGGGAACCGCCGAGATTACCTTTTCAGCTAAAAATGACGAGGCCTTAATCAGTTTATCCTTACCCTTAATCGGAAGATGTGCGGTCAATACCTTTTTAACGGTATTAAGGTCAATCAATTCGGCAATAATTTCAACCATCTCCTCGTTTTCATTTACCTTTAACATGAGTGCCAATTTAACCCTTAGATTTTGTCCCACCTGGACAACATCCTTTTCATCATTGAGAATAAACACCTCATCTATGACGGTAACCTGTGGAAACTGTTTTAATAGGACAATCAACATTCTCACGGCCACATCGTCTATGCCGTAATGAAGATAATCACCTGCTGCACCACAGACAACTAAGGTTATTTCCGATTCAGGAATTTG
The DNA here is from genome assembly GCA_005239945.1 of Nitrospira sp. GTDB lineage: Bacteria > UBA9089 > CG2-30-40-21 > CG2-30-40-21 > SBAY01 > SBAY01. The sequence continues at coordinate 2,093 of SBAY01000172.1, read as the reverse complement.
GGTTATTTTTTCTTTGCGAATCAAGGAAACCTCATTTTCAAAATAGAGTTTTTCAAGTCTATCTCTTGCCTCGAGATTATTTGGGTCTAATTCCACTACCTTCATCAATTCCCAAATAGCTAATTGTTTTCTTCCAAGAAGTTCATAGAGTTTAGCCAGGGATAATCTTGTGTTTGGATTTTGCGGGTCGAGTTCAAGAGACCGTTTGAATTCATAAGTAGCCAATGTCAGGAGCCCTTCTTTCAAATGATTTTCCGCATTGATGAGATATTTTTCACTACTTTGTTGTCGCCAGATAGATGAGACCTTTGCTGGGGCAAGTTCCAAAACAATCCTTTCCTGTTTGAATGATGCCGGCTCATCTTCAGGGTCCAAAGATAACACCGTCCCAAATTCATTTAAAGCCTCTTCGAATCTGCCTGACTTTTCATAAGTAACACCTAAGGTATAATGAGCCAATGGATTTGCTGGAATGATATTGACTAATTTTTCCGCAATCGGTAAGGCATCTTTATGTCGGCCAATGGTTAAATATAATAAGCCCAATTGAGTTAATGGAGTAACATTTTTGGGGTTTAAATTAACCGCCTTTTTATATTCCGCAATTGCCTTATCGAATAATTCCTCTTTAGAATACAACTCCCCTAATTTAATATAAGAGGTCTCATCTCTGGGTTTAATCCTTTTTGCCCGCTCAAAATAGTCAATAGCCTTTTTATCATCCTTTAAATCCTTGAAATAAATCGAGCCTAAATTAATGAGGGCTTGAAAATGGGTTGGGTCAATCTTCAGGGTTTTGATGTATTCGTTAAGGCTGTCTTTGAGCTCTTCTTTCTCGTACAAGGTATTAGCTAAGTTAAAATGTGCCTCCGGGTTAACCGGGTTCAACTCGATTGCCTTTTTAAGGGCTGTTTGGGCTTTATTCAACAGATTTTGTTTTTCATAGCAGACCCCTAAATCGATATAGGCCTCAACATAGTTTTTATCTAAGGCAATAGCCTTCTGGTATGAACTAACTGCCTCTTTAAATAATCCTTTTGATTGATATGCCTGACCCAGATGAAGGTATGCCTCTTTGTAGTAAGGGTTAAGGACGATGGCTTGTTTATATTCAAGGATGGCTTCTGCATACTGGTGGTTGGCTAAATACTCATTTCCATTTAAAAAATAATTCTCTGCATCCAGAGAGGTTTGTTTCATTCCTGCGTTGATTTGTCCTGGACCCAAAATTGAGACAACAAAAAATATTATTAGTTTTGAGCAGAGAATCCGGGTGATTGAATTACTCCTTTTCGACTTTTGAGGCTGGCATCGTAACGGACTCATTCTTAACCAGGCCAGACTCTAGAGCGGCAATTTTTTTGTTGAGGTTAGAGATTTCTGTCTGGAATTTATTAATCCGTTCACTGACACGGTCATCGATTTGTTCTTGCCATTTTTTGGCTTTAAACTCTAACCAATTCATTAAGTCCTCTTCACGACCTTTTTCTTTATCCTCTAATCTACGCAAAATATCAAACAGCAAATTCTGCCTTTCTTCTTCTTTACTTGTCAAGGCAGATAATTTATTGGTTATATCTTCCCTTAATGCCTCTCTTTCTTTAGTTAAATTCATAATCGTTTGCGTATCCTTATCTCTCAAAAATCTATATTCTTTGGATTCGCGATGGTGTCGTTTAGCCTCGATATAAAACAGGACAAGAAACATCACTATCGCTATACAACCTATTGATGAGAATATAATTTGTAAAATTTGCATCATAAATTTCTCCCTTCATTTTGCACAAGTTTTACAGGTTTCTGAGCTGCAGGTATTACAACCTGAGCCTGACGAAGAACCACTTATTCCAAACAATGAGATTAGTCGTTTTACCTGAGTAGACTCACATTGACAACATTTAATTATCTCATTAGGAATTCTCACTAAAACATCGAATTTAGTTCCACAATGGACACATTGATACTCATAAATAGGCATAGCCTTATCCACTAATGATATCCACAGATTACACAGCGCAGCAGAGCCGCAACCAAATCCCAACCTAACGGTTGGAAAAGGAGGTTTATCGCTTTAACCACACCAAGGTATGTCT
>SBAY01000162.1 GCA_005239945.1 Nitrospira sp. | reverse complement strand
ACCCTTTACTACACGCAGTTAGTTTCAGGAGCACAGAGTTTAGTGATGACTCTTGTATCAGGTTCAACATATAGAGGGACATTCACCATAGACAATACTAAGACTGGAGTGATACCATACTACATCGTAGCAGTTGACACTGTAGGAAATACAGCTCAAGATCCAGTATCAGGTCAACACTACATTGAGGTAGTAGATGATGAGAATCCAATAGCTTTATTTACCCCAACTACCCAAACAGTAGGGCAAGGGGTGAAGGCAACATTTACTGCCAGTGGTTCAACAGATAATGTAGGTATAGTCAGTTACAGTTGGAATTTTGGCGATACTGTATTTGAAGACAGACCTGTGCCGGAAATAGAGCATTCTTATGCTAATGTTGGGACATACACAGTTGAATTAACCGTAAAGGATAAGGCAGGGAATATAGGAACTATCCAGGGGACAGTAACCGTAACAGATATAACACCACCAACAGCAATAGCAACAATTGAAGATATGGATGGCAAGGTTCAAGAAGATACACCGGTTACTTTTAATGGTAGTGAATCATGGGATAATGATGGTGGTAAGAATGGAATCAAGTGGTACGTGTGGAATTTTGGAGATGGACTGGGTTCTACAACTCCACATGCTACTATTATGCATACTTATGCTAAACCAGGAGTTTATAAGGTAGGCTTGAATGTAGTAGATAAGGCAAATAATACCAGTACTACTACCGCTTGGATTGATAAAGTTACAGTAACCTATATGCAAATTAATGTTACTCAAACAATTGGTTCAACGGGTGGTATTATTGGTCTTGTGGATGATATTACTCTTGCTATTCCAGGTGGTGCTTTGACAGGGAATACTGCCTTGAAGATTGAACCAGCTACTTTAGGTAATACTGATGTGTTTGTAGCTATTGCTGGAGCTACTTATAAGATAACTCCAAACAAAGTTTTCAACAAACAGGCTACTTTAACTATTTGGTATGCAGATGCTGGTCAGAATGGGTTGGTAGATAGGTGTGATATTAACAATCCAGATATGGATATCCCAGAGACTGATTTAAGAATCTACTATTTTGATGGATATGATTGGATAATGTTACCAAGTACAGTGAATTCTGCATCAAATAGTGTGAGTGCACAAATAACTAACAGTGGTAAGTACACCTTAGGTGTAGCTGGTTATCCAGCATCTAAAGAAATTGACCCTGAGACTATCCTGGCTAATCTTGTTTTGACCGAAAATCCATTTGCTCCTACTGGCGGTAATTTCACGGAATTCCAGGGAGATTTAGGTAAAGATTCGTATATCACCATTAAGATTTACGATACCACTGGTGAAGAGGTAAGAGAATTACCAAAGACATTAGTTACTGCAGGTCCATCACGACAACTGGCTCTTTGGGATGGAAAAACCAATGGTGGTGAGATTGTTGAAAACGGTATCTATGTCTATCAGATTAAGGTAGAACAAATTGGTGGTGGCAGTAAGGTTGAAACACACGCCATTGGGATAGTGAAGTAGTTATAAGGTATAGTGGAGAGAAAACATTTTCATGCCGATAAAATTGGTACAAAGAAGGATGAAAATTTAAACCAGAGAGAACGCAGAGAGAAATATAGGGAATAAAAAAAGAAAAAATCTGTGAAATCTGCGGATAGGTTTTCAGAGGAAAATTATATTTAAAGGAGGATAAAATCATGTTAAACAAAAAAATTATAATGGTAAGTTTAGTGGGTTGGTTGTCTATAGGGGTAGTTTCTGCTTCCTATGCGGCATTTAAATTTGAAGGAATAGGGGGTAGACCATTGGGAATGGGTGGTGCCTTTGTAGGCTTAGCCGATGACATTAATACCCTTTATTACAATCCGGCGGGATTATCTAAAATTGATAAACGAGTAGAGTCTTATATGTATGCCCAAAAATTAGAGGTGTTGAAGTATCATTATGTGGGTATTGCTCAGAAGAATATTGGCTTTAGTTTTGTCTCTCAAGATACAGGTGAGGAGTTGGGAGGTAAAAATATAGACCAGAAGAAATTAGGTATGAGTGAATCTGTGTTAGGTGTTTCTTATGGTGGAAATATCATTGAGACTATGCCTGAATTATCTTTAGGGGGAACCATAAGGGTGCTAAAGTTGAATTCACCGACTAAATCTGGTTTTGGGTTTTGTTTTGATATAGGCGCCTTGTATCAACACCCTATGTATGAAAACATCTCCTTTGGTGCTGCTATACGCAATATTAACGCTGAGGTATTAGATGAAGAGATAGATGAAGTGCTTGTTGTTGGGAGTTCATATAAATTGGATGAACCAGCGATAACATTGGTAGGGGATATAATTACTAAAAAAGACTACGCAAAAACAAATGACACAAAATATGGATATAATCTCGGTCTGGAATATTTACCAATTTCCTTTTTAGCTGTTAGATGTGGGTTAGCAGATGGGAACATTACCTGGGGTTTTGGATTTTCGCAAGATAAATGGCAATTAGACTATGCCTTTGGCGCTAGTGATGCCTTAAAGGATTTTAATAACCATTATATCTCAGTCAGCTTAAAATTTTAATGATGAAGGAAAATGTTAGAAAAGAAATAGAAGAAATATTGCTTTACGCTTTGGTAGTATAAAGAATGAATTTTGAACGCAGGAAAGTAATTGGAAATATTTTTGCAGACACAGCAAAATATACACTTACGGCAGGTATTATTGGAAGTATAGTACGTGGGGAATTTATTATATCGATAGGAATCTTGCTGGGTTTAACATTTTTATTATGTGCATTATTGTCATATTTTGTAACCCCAAAAGATAAGGATGAATAATTGATGGAAGGACTTTATATTATGCTGGGAATAGCTATATTGACAGGAATTGGTTTTCTGGTTGCATTTAGATGGCAAGAAGGGAAAAAACATAGTCATTAGGTAAGCGTTTAGGTGTTAGCCAGCAGATATTAGTTTTAAGGGAGTTATAGGTTACGCAAGGGAAAAGGTTTTTTAGTCGGGATTACAGATTTTACAGGATTATTTAATAAGGTAAAAATATTCTGATAATCCTGTAATCCTGTCAAAACAGGTTTGGACTTTCAACTTTTCGGATAGGCTCTTAGTAAAAAATGACCGTAAGGAGGCAAGGATGAGATATAATTTAAAAACATTAATTTCTACAATAACAATAATTTCTTTTTTACTTCCATGTTCAGCAATGGCTAAGATTACTCCTAAAGAAGTACCAGAGGGCACACAGGTGGAAATAATTACTATTAAAAAAGGGGATACTTTATGGAAGTTGTCTGAAATATATTATAAAGATCCTGAAATGTGGAAAAGATTTCAGGATTTAAATACCTTTACTGACCCGGATTTGATTTTTCCTGATGAAAAACTATTTATTCGTATAGAAGATGCTGAAAAGATTAAGGAACTGTTAAGAGAAAGAGTGACGGAGGTAAAAGAAGAAATAAAAGAGGTGGAAAAGAAGGAATCACTTGAAAAGAAACCAGAAGAACCCAGAAAAGTTGAAGAGAGAGAAATTGTTGATGAGGCAATGGTAAAAAAGGCAGCAAAATTAGAGCATGACTTGAAATTATCAGAAGAAAAATATAAAAAGACTATAACCGCAAAAGAAAAAGAAATTGGTGGGTTAAAAGGTGACTTGCTTGCCTTAAAAGAAGAACAAAGGATGCTACAGGAATCAATCGAAGAATTAGAAGAAAAACTCAAGGTAGCGAAACAAGAGGCAAGTAAATTAAGACAGGGGAAACAAGAGGCAGAAGATACCATTGATTTTTTAGCCGTTGGTGTAACTTGTGGACTGGTATTATTATTGAATGTATTTAAATGAGAGTAAATCTTTAGTAGTGTGTAAGTAAGGGAAAGAGGGAAATAGTTTATACTATTTCCCTCTTTCCTTTTATAATACCTTTCATTGTGGTATTCGTCAATTCGTGTTTTCTTTTCATTGAAAACGAATATCACGAATAAACAAATTATACGAATATAGTAGTTATTAATCGAAAGGTAACCGTTTAGGTTGTTTAGGCTATAGGCTGTAGACTGTTAGCAATTGAGTATTGATGACCCAAAATATCTTCTCGTTTTCCATGTGTTTGAGTCGCCATCAAAACCGTGGTTATCAAATTCCCTGGATTTCATATCATCTCACCTACCTTCGCCCTACAGCCTAAATGCCTACAGTCTATCTACCTGAGCGGTTACATCGAAAGGTTACATCGGATGCCTGAACTTGTTTGGGGAATACCCGTTTAACAGGTTGAGGTTTCCGTCTCCATTCAAAGTAAAATTTTGGATTAATAAGTGCTATAACGATAATGGGTTAGTGATTGGAGGTTTACCTCGTTAGGGATTTTCTACAACAAGGCAAGGTTTCATCCCGAACCCCGAAATCCCGCGTAAAGATAACCGCTTTTGTTTAACAATTGCTCAAAGCAAGAGTTTTATTGGTTACAAGTTGCGGAGCTTAATTTATTGAGGGGAGATACCGGTATTCCAGAAGGATTTTTGAGGAATTTTCCTGAAGTTTTTCAAGCGGGCTTTTCATTTCGATAAAATCCAATAATTGTTTTAAAGGTGCAATTTCTTCCACAAGTATAGGTTCACCTTCAATATTAGCCAATTTAGCCGTCAATTTTATTACATCTTCGTAAGTCCCTAATTCGTCTATTAGTCCTGCTTTCAAAGCCTGTTCTCCGGTAAATATCCTTCCATCGGCAATTTCTTTTAACTTCTCCTTTTCAATCTTATTCCTGTTTTTAGCTACTTCATTAAAAAACTGCTGATAGGCATTATCAATTACCCCTTGAAGTAATACTTTTTCTTCTTCACTCATATTTCTAAAGGCAGAACCAATGTCTTTATGTTCACCACTTTTGATAATGTTAAATCTTACCCCTACCTTTTCAAGGAATCCCTGGAGATTAGGTAGACTCATAAGTACACCAATACTTCCGGTTAAAGAGCCATGATTAGCCACAATTTTATCCGCGGCACAAGCAATATAATATCCTCCTGAGGCGGCAATATCTCCAATTGAGACGACTACCTTTTTCTTTGCCTTTCTAAGATTTTGGACTTGTTGATATATTTCTTGAACTGCGGCTACTGTTCCGCCCGGGCTGTTTATTTTTAATATTACTGCGGCAATATTTGGGTCTTTTCTAAAATTTTTAAGTTGATTGATGATATATTCAGTTCCATAAAATCGTTTAGACAAACTGAAACCTTCTGGGGGAAAACTAATCATTCCATAAATATAGACTACCCCTATTTTCTTTTTCTCCGGCAATAATCCTTTTGGGAATAATGCCTCTTCGGTCATTTCGTCTTTACGGAGTAAAATTGAATAGACACCCAGACCTATGGATAAAATGCACATTAATAAAATAATTGTTATAATTAATTTTTCTCTTTTCATTTTCTTATTAAGTATTCAGGCCACTAAAACACTAAGGCACGGTAATCGTTCAGGTAGTGTAAGAAAAGGAGATGTGAAGATTAGGAAGATAAGGGGATAACTTCATTTCAAATTGCAAATTTATCATTTTAAATTTAAAATTTACAATGAATAATCTCCCATATCTCCTTATCCCCTTTTTATACTCCTAATGCATAGGCTAAACGGTTACAATGCACGAAAAGTAATCGGTTAGTGATTGTCTTGGAAGCCTCAACGAGTTTGATGGTGTTTTCCCCGAACAATTTCGGGCCTCCGTTCCCCAATTTTGGGCTTCCGTCTTCCGTGACAAATTTTTACCTCCCCACTAATTTTCTAAATGTATCGGCATCATGTGATGTAGCAAAGGCATCTTCAAAACTTACATCACCCTTTTGATAAAGTGTTTTCAAAGATTGCTCAAGGGTCTGCATACCGAATTGACCACCGGTATGGAGAAGGGTAGTCATTTGATGAGTTTTCCCTTCACGAATTAAGTTTCTAATAGCCGGTGTACCAATAAGAGTTTCAATAGCCACAATTCTTCCCTTTCCATCTGCCCTCGGAAGTAATATTTGTGAGATAACTCCTTCCAGGATAAGTGATAATTGCATTCGTACCTGCGGTTGTTGTTCAGATGGGAATGAATCAATAATGCGGTCAATGGCTATTACCGCTCCACTGGTGTGCATTGTGGCTAAGACTAAATGTCCTGTTTCAGCGGCTAAAAGAGTTAAACCCATTGTTTCTAAATCACGCATTTCACCAACCATGATTACATCAGGATCCTGCCGTAATACTCGTCTTAGGGCAGTAGAGAATGACTTAGTGTCAACACCTAACTCCCGCTGATTAATGATGGACATTTTATCCTTGAAAACATACTCAATTGGGTCTTCAATCGTTATTATATGTCTTCGTTGAGTTATATTGATATTATTGATTATGGCGGCTAATGTCGTAGATTTGCCACTGCCGGTAGGACCTGTAACTATAACCAATCCCCTTTGCAATGTAGATAATGGTCCTAATATTTGAGAGGGTAATCTTAACTCATCAAAATTTCTTATCTTAAAAGGGATATGTCGAAAGACTGCTCCATAGGTTCGTTGTTGCGAGAAGAGATTAATCCTGAATCGACCTATGGATTCAACAGGATAGGCGGTATCTAATTCACCTTCTTCTTCAAATTTTTTCTTTTGTTCATCAGTAAGGATAGAATTAATTATTGCTTTTGTATCCTCAGAAGTGAGTTCATCATATCCTTCTATTGGCCATAGTTTTCCGTGAATCCGTAATGTAGGTGGTGATCCTACTTTGATATGTAAATCAGAAGATTCCTTTTCTATCATGATTTTAAGTAATTCATTAATATTTATCATTTTTTATTCCCTCCTTTGAGGATAGTTTTTATATACTTTAATAATATCATAGAATTAAATTTAAGTCAACAAGTTTTTTTGAAGGGTGGTAAAAAGGGTTCGAGGGGACAAGGGGCAAGGGTAAGGAAGAGAACTCTTCTTCCTTTTTTACCATCGACCCCTAAAATAAACTCACATATACATACTTAATTGGTTATAAATTTGGTGGGATAGTCCGAATTGATCTGATTTAGCCATTAGTTTAGCATACTCGTCGAACAACATATCTTCAAAGATATTTTCTGCCGCACCACCGTGAAAAAGAGAACTTTTATGGATAGATGCCCGCATCTCTTTTAATAATTGATTGATAAAGAGAGCCTCTACCTCATAACTTATCTCTTTTAATCTTGCTTTAGCCTTTTCTTTATCCTCGGCGCCTTTAAGGACAGTCGCAAAATCATTTGATGGAGTGGTTTTATCAATCAATTTATTATTAATGAGGTTATTAATCCCTATTGGTATGACAGTTGGCATTTTCATGCTCCTTTTTTTCCTTATAAGACCTATAAGACCTATTACCTTACATAATAATAATTTTTGCATGCAATGCCCCCGCGGATTTAATCGCTTGAAGTATGGCGATTAAATCATCAGGGGTAGCACCAATTGCGTTCAATGCGGCAACAATATCATTTATACTTATCCCCGGTGAAAGAATAATTATTCTTTCTTCTTTAGTTTCCTTAGTCTCTTTTTCACCAGTGGCTTTGACCACAACACTTATATCTCCATGAGAAACGGCTACCTGGGAAATCCGAATATCCTTACCCATAACTATCGTTCCTGTGCGTTCATTTATAATTACCTTGGCCACAATATCAGGGATTAAGGTTAAACCTTCTAACGCGGCTATAAATTCAACAGTTTTTTCCTTGTAATTTGCGGGTATTTTTACTAAAACTAAGGATGGATCCAGAGCCTTAGCCGTAGTGGGAGCAAATTTTGCATTAATGGCTGTAGCTATTCTAGAGGCAGTAGTAAAATCAGCCTCATTAAGAATTAAGGAAATAGCATCTTCTTTGACAATAGAGCAGGTAACCTCTTTTTCAATAATTGCTCCTTGCGAGATTTTGGCTACGGTTAACTGTCCCTTCCCACGCATCTTACCACCCATAGAAATAACTCCTTGTGCCAGGGCATAGACCTCATTATCCGCACCTGATAATGGCGTTTGGAGTAAAACACCACCCTCTAAACTCTTGGCATCACCTAATGTTGCTACCACTATATCTATTTTATCCCCTGCTCTGGCAAATGAAGGTAATTGAGCGGTAACCATTACTGCGGCAACATTGCCGATTTTCATTTTCTCCTTATCAACTGAAATTCCCAGACGGGTTAGCATATTAACGATAGATTGTGCCGTAAAAAAAGTCCCCTTGGCATCTCCTGTTCCTTGTAAGCCTACTACCAATCCATAGCCTATTAATTGATTGGGTCGAACACCTTCTATTCGGCATAAATCCTTTACTCTAACCTCTGTCTCCTGAGCAAAGGCAATAAAACTCATAAAAGTAATAAAAAAGATAATAAATCTTCGTAAGAGAATCATTTGTCTGAATCCTCCTTGAAAAAGAATAGGACTTATATGTTTTATAAGACCTGTAGGTCCTATTAAAATAATATATTCGCTATTTTGGTGAATACTCGGGTAATAATCCCTGGTCTTTCTTTGTCTGAGAAACTGGTTGAACCTTTATATTTAATCGAGGCATCTAAGATATAGGTAGAGAGTATAGAATTATCTGCCTCAATATCCTCCGGTCTAATTATCCCTGAGACCGTTAATAATTGTTCCTCATTGTTAATAAGTAATTTTTTGCTTCCTTCAATAGCTAAATTCCCATTAGGTAAAATTCTGACTACTTGAGCGACAACATTTGCCTTTAGAGCGCCAGAACGAGATGTATCGGCATCACCTTTATATTTACTCTTTCCTTTAGCTCCGATGTAAGGAATGAAATCAAAAAGATTTTTTTTACCTTTTTCAACTGCAGTAGGTCCTCCACTGATTTCGGCATCCTTAGATTTTTTAGTCGAACTTTTTTGCATCGCTTGAGCCGATTCAAGTACCAGTACCGTGATTATATCGCCTGCCTTTTTAGCCTTGTGGTCAGTGAATAAACTCTCTTTATTTCCTTTTGTCCACAGTGATTCTGCCTCAATTTCATAAGTCCTGACCCAGGCAAAAATCACAATAAAGAAAATAAGACTTACATAAAATTTATCCTTCTTTTTCATCTTAGAAAACCCCCTTTTCTTAAATTTTGGATTTTCGATTTTGGATTTTCGATTTTTTCAATCCAAAATCCAAAATCGAAAATCCAAAATCTTCTATTACTTTACTACTACCGTTTCATTATCCTCAACAATACCGATAATTATCTTTTTAGAACCTCTATTTTCTACTCGAATTTTATCCCCCAATCTCCCATCTTCTTTTGCCACTCCTTTTGTTCCTACTACCAGAAATTCGCCCTCCATTTTAATAGTAACTATATCCCCTCGTTTAATTAAAGGAGGGGTTTCTATTAAATCATAGGTTAATATTTTTCCTTCCCGGACAGGGATTTTTAATCTTTTACCAATTACCTCCTCTAATGGAGCAGGATTAATGCCGGTTATTTCCCTTTCCTCAAATTTTACATCTAAAGGTGTAAGAACATGGAAGCGGTCTAAAGGCTTAGCCGCTATGAGGACATTGGCAAAACGATGAATTTCAACTCCAATCCTGATTGTCCTATATCTAAACCCATCTACCTTTATATCTACCGGTAGATATACCTGTCTTTTTAGATTTTGGCTATCGAGCGTTCCTAACTCAAATTCTACCTTTCCCATAGGCAAGATAATGTTTTCATTGCCTGCTATCAGCTTTATTTCTAATCGTTGGTTAATTTTAATAACCTCTAAAAGATAGTTTTTAACCCTGTTTGTGAGTTCTGCCATATCCAATTTTTGGGAAGAGGTTACGATCTTAATTCTTTTAGCACCAGTGAATTGGAAATCCCCTTCTTTAATCTTTGCCTGCAAAATTTTTAATCTCACATAATCTTGAGTAATATATCTTTCTCTGCCCGGTAAGGGTGATTTACCAATATAAATATTATCTAACACGGTATTACTTAAATTAGCCAGATCTTTAAGAAATATTTCTTCTTGAGCCAAACAAACATTCTCTTTTAGTTCGATAGTAGTTAAGGCAAGGGATTTACTGTCCAGTAAAAATACAAATAGCCCTATTAAAAAAATCACCTTTAATAATTTGCCAATCATTTTTAATCTCTCCAGGGGTAACTTTTTTCTACCTTTCAGCACTTTTGATTCCATCTTGAAGCATATCAATTATATTATGAAAAAATTCAGAATCAAAGGTTATTCCCTAATAATACCTATGGTGTTCATATTCAGTTAACTAACTACAATATTTTATCTCTTTAAGGTACTCACGATACCTAACATCGCATCCCCTGTCTGAATAGCCTTTGAGTTAAGTTCATAAGCCCTTTGAGCAATAATCATATTGACCATTTCATCAACGATATTCACATTTGACAATTCTAAGACCATCTGTTTAATTTCGCCAATTCCTTCCATCCCTGGTGTCCCGGTAATAGGATCCCCACTGGAGGCACTTTCTTTAAATATATTTTTACCCATAGAGACAAGTCCAGCAGGATTAGCAAATTTAACTAATTCAATCTTACCTACCTGTTGCGGTGTTTTGGTATCATTACCTACAATAACTGTTACCGTGCCATCTTCAGTGATAGTAATTTGGCTGGAATCTGCCGGAAGTACTATTTCAGGTTGTAAAATATAGCCATTAGAGGTAACTAATTTACCTTCCTGGTCCATTTTAAAGGAACCATCCCGGGTATAACCTGTTGAACCATCAGGTAGAAGTAATTGAAAGAATCCATTACCGAAGATAGCCATATCCAATGGATTTTGAGTCTCTTGCATATTTCCTAAGGAGTGAATTTTCTGTGTGCCTGCAATAGCGACTCCATGTCCTACATGAAGTCCCGTGGGGAGAACACTTCCCGTAGCTACAGGTGTTCCTGGTGATTTTAATACTTCATAGATTAAATCCTCAAAGTCCACGCGAGATTTCTTGAATCCAGCCGTATTAACATTAGCCAGATTATTGGCAATCGTATCCAGATTAAATTGCTGTCCCGTCATACCGGTTGCCGCAGTCCATAATGAACGCATCATTTTTAAACACCTCCTGTTAATTAAAAATTAAAAGTTAAAAATTAAAAATTATTTTCTTGAACTTTTTACTATTGATGCCAGAATTTTAGCTATTTCTTCCGACTCTTGAATGATTGCCAACATCTTATCTTTATTCACTAATCCGTTATCACTAATTAATCTTAACCAATAATTAGATTCTCTGGCTTCCTTTTGTGCAATATTCATTTTGTTGGTAAAATCATTCTTACTATATGCCCCAATTGCTTCTTCTACATTTGCACCTATTGATGTTCCTGCTCGAAGTAATTGTCCCCCTAATATGTTACCTATTTGTGTTTGTGGCAAAATAGAAACCATCTTTATTACCTTCATGGCAAATTCATAAGTTCTACACTGAATTTCGTTTCCCTTCATCTTTTTTTCTCTCTCATTTTTAATTTTTAATTTTTAACTTTTAATTCTCACCCTACCCTTCCTATCTCTGTTACTGCTATTTTCAGGGTATCATCAAAGGATGTTACCGCCCGTTGGTTAATTTCATAGATTCGTTGCACCTCAATCATCTTGACCATTTCTTCTATTGGATTGACATTTGATTTCTCAAGATAGCCCTGTAGAATTTTAGGTTGAGTTAGAATCTCCGGTTCACCGGCATATTGAGTCGCTTCAAACAGGTTATTTCCTACTTTTTGCAATCCTTTTTTGTCTTTAAAATCAACTATTTTCAACAAATCTATTTCTTGAGGGGATTTCCAATCCGTAGATTCTGTCACCAATACCCGGCCATTTTCTTGAACTGCGAAATTTTTCTGAGTTATTTGAATATACCCTTTTGAGCCCATAACCTTATAGCCATTTTGAGTTACTAAATATCCTTGTGCATCAAGGGTAAATGTCCCATTACGGGTATAAAAAATCTTATTTTGTGGACCTTCGATGGTAAAAAATCCTGCTCCGCCTATTGCCAGGTCAAATTCATTATCGGTTTTTTGGATAGGTCCTTGCAAATATAGCGTCGCTATCTCACTTATCCCTACCCCTGTTCCTAATGGTCCAACTACTGGTCTTTTATCCCTGGGTCCATTCTGGGTCATAATATAATTATCATAAAGGCGATGAATCAGGATTTGCTCAAATGGTATAAATATGGTCTCATCTTTTTTATAACCCGCGGTATCGATATTAGCCAGGTTATTTGCCACCACATCGAGATCTGTCCATTGGGTTAACATCCCCATTGTTCCGGTGTATAGTCCTTTAAGCATAATTTTTTCCTCATCATTGATAATTGATAATTATTAATTGAACGGTTACTCTCCCTCGAATAATGTTTCTTTAGAATGGATGCGTTTAATTTGTGCCCCTAATTCAGTTAATTTTGCCTCTATATGTTCATAGCCTCTGTCTAAGTGATAAATGCCGGCTACCTGTGTTTCTCCTTTAGCGGCCAAACCGGCTAAAATCAAGGCGGCGCTTGCCCTTAAATCGGTAGCATTAACCTCTGTTCCACTTAAAGATTTTACCCCTCGCACTATAGCCGTATGATTATCCACCTTAATGTCTGCGCCCATACGGCATAATTCACCTACATGCATAAATCTGTTCTCAAATACAGATTCTATAATAACACTCATTCCTTCGGTGATACACATTAGCGCCATAAATTGTGCCTGGAGGTCCGTTGGAAATCCGGGATAAGGCATAGTTCTTATATTCACCGGCGAAATCTCTTTTTGAACATGCACACGCATTTGAGAATCCTTTTTTTCAAATATTACTCCAGCCTCTTCTAATTTAGTCACAACCGTGTGTAAATGGTCAAATTCAACCTCTTCAATGAGTATATCTCCTTTAGTTATTGCGGCGGCTATAATATAAGTTCCGGTCTCTATGCGGTCTGGAATAATTCTCCAAGCAGTACTTTTTAATTCTGTTACTCCTCTAATTTTTATTGTATCCGAACCTGCTCCTTGAATTTCTGCACCTGCTTTATTTAAAAAATCAGCTAATGCGGTGATTTCTGGTTCTTTGGCGGCGTTATCGATGATTGTTTCTCCTGTAGCCAGAGATGCCGCCATCATCAAATTTTCAGTAGCACCTACGGAGGGATAATCAAGATAAAGTACAGTTCCTTTTAATTTCCTGGCGGATAATTTTACATATCCTTTTTCTAACGATATATTAGCACCTAATTTCCTTAATCCGTCTAAATGAATATTGATTGGTCTTAACCCGATGTTACATCCACCAGGCAAAGGGACATACGCCTTGCCAAATCTCGCTAATAAAGCCCCCATTACTACGGCTGAAGCACGCATCTGGCGAACTTGTTCATAAGGGGCTTCATACTTATTTAAATTGGCCGTATTTACTATTACCTCCCCGATTCCTATTTCACAATTAGCTCCTAATTCATTTAATACCTCAAGCATTATCTGAATATCAAGCAAAGAAGGTAAATTTGTCAAGGTAATTTTTTCAGGGATAAGTATCGTTGCGGCTAAAATAGGTAAAGCGGCATTTTTAGACCCTGAAATCTTTACCTTGCCTGTAAGTCTCCGACCACCTTTTATGATAATCTTTCCCGATTCCATTCTACTATAATAATCGGTAAATAGGGAGAATTTCTTTAATTATTTCGTAATTATTTATCATGAAAACGGGATTCGGTGTCCAGAAAGAATAGGATTTATATAACCTATATGACTTAAATAAGTTATTGACAAAATTACTTGAATAGATTAAAATAGTTATCGACATGGAACGGAATATTGAGCATAAACTAAAGAAAATGGATAGACTTCTTTCCGAAATGGGAAGTGTTTTGGTTGCTTATTCGGGTGGCGTTGATTCTACCCTGGTGCTTAAGGTAGCTAAGGATGTGTTGGGAGAAAAGGTGCTGGCAGTAACAGCTAACTCACCCCTTTCTCCTGCCTCAGAAATTGAAATCGCAAAGGTAATGGCTAAAGAAGTAGGTGTTAGACATCTGATTATTGAGTCGGATGAGTTGAAAATACCAGGTTTTGCTGATAATCCAACGAATAGGTGTTACCTTTGCAAAACAGAATTGTTTGGCAGGCTAAAGCAGATAGCCCGAGATGAGGGGTTAAACTACATCCTTGACGGTTCAAATGCCTCAGATACCCTTGATTTTCGTCCCGGCAAAGAGGCGGCTAAGAAATTTGGTGTCCGGTCTATACTGGAGGAGGTTGGTTTACTTAAAGAGGAAGTGAGAGAGTTGGCCAGGAGGCTGGAATTACCTACTTATAATAAACCATCATCAGCCTGTCTTGCCTCCAGGTTTCCTTATGGCAAACGAATTACACCTGAGGCACTAAGAATAGTTCAGACAGCAGAGGAGGAGATTAAAAAGCTTGGAATAGCACAGGTTCGGGTAAGACATTATGAAAATCTCTGCCGAATTGAGGTATCTAAAGAAGAGATGTACCTGTGTTTAGAAAATCAAGAGGCAATAACGGCAAAATTTAAACAGCTCGGATATACTTATGTTACCCTTGACCTGGAGGGTTATCGAACAGGGAGTATGAATATTTAATGCAAGAAGGTAAGGTTATTTCAGTTAATATTAGTCCTGGCAAAGGGGAGAAGAAAACCCCTCTTTGTGGAAGCGTTGAAATTATTGTTGGTCACGGACTCAAAGACGATGGACATAGTGGTAATTGGCATCGGCAAGTAAGTCTGTTAGCTATTGAGTCGATTGAGAAGATGCGTAAAGCAGGTTTATCAGTTGGTTGTGGGGACTTTGCAGAAAATATCACTACTTCTGGAATAGACCTGGTTGGTTTAAAACCTGGTCAACTGATAAAAATTGGTGCGACAATAGTGTTAAAGGTAACTCAAATCGGTAAGGTTTGTCATGATAGATGCGCAATTTATTACCAGACTGGTGATTGCATTATGCCTAAAGAAGGGATATTTGCTGAGGTAATTTCTGGAGGAGAGGCTAAAGCCGGGGATAGGATACAAACAATAGGTTAGTAATTATTGAAAAATAGGTTTTATATGTCTTATAGCAGTTATTAGTCAAAGCTTCTCATTGGATGCCCGAACTTGTTCGGGAGAGAAACACCGCAAACTCGTTGAGGCTTCCCATTCCTTTGTGCGGGAAACTTCGGATGAGAACTTTTGGCTAATAGGTGCTCTATTACCATCTACTCTCAAAACACAGAAATTCCCCAACTTTTAGCAATAATTTAAAGAAGTGAATTTTTTGAGGGGGAAAACCTTTTAAAAAAGGTTTTCCCCCTCAAACGCCCCCTTTTCCAAAACTTTTTAACCACAAGTAATCTTTGGAATGTAGCACATTCCAAAGATTACTTGTGGTTAAAAAGTTTTGGGGAAAAGAGGGGTTT
>SBAY01000375.1 GCA_005239945.1 Nitrospira sp. | reverse complement strand
TATTATAAGTAATTATTCCCATTTTGTCAAGTAATAATTTTGGGATTAGATTGCCGAAATGAGATAAAATAACACGGCATTTAGGCCGTATAACTACTGCGGATTAGACGGCAAAAATGAGATGTTATAACACCTCATTTAGGGAGTCTACTTATAAGTTAGGTAGAGAAATAACCTAAGGAAAAAGGAGGAAATGATGGATAAGGCAGAAATACTGGAGTTTCTCAACGGTAATCCTGTATGTCACCTTGCAACACTTGATGGTGACCAACCGCGGGTCCGTGGAATACTAATGTATCGTGCAGATGAAAATGGCATTGTATTTCACACGGGGAGTTTTAAGGATCTTTGTAAACAGTTACAACAGAATCCAAATGTTGAGTTGTGCTTCAACAATGCTGACAGCAGTAAACAAGTCCGTGTGAGCGGGAAAGCCGAACTTGTTGAAGACCAAAACTTAAAGGAAGAAATTGTCAGCAAACGAAGTTTTCTGAAGCCATGGGTTGAAGAACAAGGATACGACATGCTGAAGGTTTTCAGAATCACCAATTGTACAGCCACAGTTTGGACGATGGAGACGAACTTCAAGCCCAAAAAATATATCCAACTGTAAGTACCTAACAAATCGTTGCAGCCGACCGCCAAAGGCGGCGGCTAAGCTCTGTCGTTAGGTGGAAATGATGGATAGAATAACTTACACTATTTTAATATTGATAGTTGCTTTGGTAACGCATTTGATAGAAGAAATCAAGACAGGTTTTCGGAAGAAATTTCCGTTAGGTGAAATGCCGAAACCACTCTTTGTAGGTATCAATATTGTTGTCTATACATTTTGTTTTGCAACTTTTTTCCTTTCTGTGCGTGGCAATGAGTTAGCCATTCCTCTTGCTTGGATTTTTGCTATTGCAATGCTAATAAATGGGGCAGGACATATTGGAATAATGGTTGTGAAAAAAAGGTATTTTCCCGGTGGCTTTACAGCGTTCATATTGTTACCGATTTCAGTATATCTAATCAAACAATTGGTAAATGGGTAATATGGTGTGTCGTCCAACGGGGTATGTGGGGATAAAACCGCCTAACAAGGCACTGCACCTGACTGCGGGGAGGGGGGGTGTGTTTTCAAACAATAGGCAGTGTAATACCAAATGATATTTTTCAGTAATTTCTGATTTAATAATTAAAAAATTTTATAAAAATTTGCCAATTTTATTTTTTATGGTA
Source organism: Nitrospira sp. (assembly GCA_005239945.1). Classification (GTDB taxonomy): domain Bacteria; phylum UBA9089; class CG2-30-40-21; order CG2-30-40-21; family SBAY01; genus SBAY01. Next base: position 2,728 of record SBAY01000375.1, on the reverse strand, counting down.
TAATATAAAAAAATTATTTTACATAATGCTGTAAAATAATACTGTAATTAGGCAGTATAATCTAAGGTTAGCTGGATGGAGAATTAGGGATGTCATTAAACATAGAAGAACGTGAAGCTGCTCTTTGTGAACTGCGGAAACTATCGGAAAACGAGTTCAGTAAAAAAGTCCTTATTCCACTTTATACGGCACTAGGTTTCTTTGACATCACTCATACGCATGGCGAAGACGAGTTCGGGAAGGATATTATATTTTCCGATAAGAACAAATTTGGAGAAACGGTTTATTATACCAGTCTGGTGAAACAGGGGGACATCAGTGGCGATACTGCAAGCTCAAAGACTATTGCAAATATATTAGCGCAGGCTCGAGAAGCTCTTATGATGCCCTTTTCGGACCGGCACGATGGTTATGTAGAAAAGTTAGTAAGCCGATTATTCATTGTTACATCGGGAAATATAACGGGCAAGGCGCGTCGAGTAATTACAGAGGCACTGCGACGGGGTGGGTTGGTGGGCGATGTACGATTTCTGGACGGTGATCAGGTGATTAGCCTTATCGAACAAGTGGATCCAGAAATTGTGCGAACTTGGATTAGACAAAACATTGTAACTGAATGGGTCACCCTTCCTATCATCGGAGATTACTATCCAGCGATTCGGCTTTATATTCGCCACCAGGAGAGAACTGATACCCATATAATTGTTGCTGGCTTCGATACAGGTGCATCGCTAAGCTTTATCAGTGCTGAATACCTAGAGAGTCTTGGCTTTAACCTGGGTGGAGTCGAAAGGGTCTCCTCCTTGATAGTGGGTGTCTCAATGCACCACCTATACAGGTACTGTCGTAGCACTTTCAATGTCAGCTTAGATGGTAAGACGTTTAGACGGCTTCCGCTTAACGTCGTTTGGAACTGGTCGAATAGTCCATTTACGAAAGTAAATCCTAGCAGAGTCTGTTATCTTGGTCGGGATATTCCCAAACTTTTGAAAGCTCGAATTGAGATTGACTTTGGAGATATCAAAAAAGGACCACATTTTAGGTAAGTGATAAGCCAGCTAACCAATCGCTGAAGCTGACGGCGGGCAAGCTCGCCGCAGCTGAGCTCAGTTGTTAGATTAACTTAGTAAAACCGGAGGTGACTAAACAATGTTAGATTTGAAACAGCTAAGACCACAATATATTACAACCGACTCGGGAGAAAAAACAGCAGTTGTTCTGCCTCTTACAGAATTTCGAGAACTTCTTGAAGATATAGAAGATCTTGCGACAGTGGCTGAACGTAGAATTGAACCTACAATTTCGCATAAGGAATTAGTTACTGAATTGAAAGGAGATGGATTTGTATAAAATCTTATGGAAAAATTCTGCACGAAATGAGTTAAAGAAACTTGGTAAAGAAGTTATCCCAAAAATTTTGGAGGCAGTTGAATCGCTATCTACAAATCCATTTCCAGCAGGGGTTAGAAAAATCTCTGGCTCTAATTACACTTATCGTATCAGAATAGGTGAGTACAGAATTGTTTACAGCGTCATTTCATCTACTCTTATTATCGAAATTATACGAGTTGGTCATCGCAAAGATATCTATAAGAAGTTAATCTAATCTAAGGTTAGAAAAACAAGTTGGAGGGTAAGATAGGGAGGGTAAGATAGGGTCAGGTAAGATAGGGTCAAAAGGGTAAGATAGGGTCAGACCTTAAGGGTAAGATAGGGTCAGACCTTGATTATGGAATACACTTAGAGATAGAAGAAAAGAGACGGTGGAGTGTATGTTTTGTCTAACCCATCGCTGCACCTGACCCTTGCTTCGCTCGGGCAGGTGAGCTCAATCGTTAGAATGAGAGGATGAGGTATCTGTGGAGATAGTTTGGACAGAATACATAAAGTATCGTGCAAAGTTGCGTGGTTTCGATATTGTCAAGATAAAACATATTGTACAATATTCCACGGAGCGTTACTATGATGTTGCAACACAGCGAATTGTGGTGGTTGAACGCCACGACAAAAAGTTAGTTCTGGTGCCGTACGAGTGTGAGGGTGATAAGGTTACACCTGTAACTATCCATGCTACCACACGGCAACAGATCAACTTCAGATTAAAGAGTGGGAGGTTTCGAAGTGAATAAGGCACATATGGGGTATTTCGAGAAAGATGATGTTCTACATTTAGCCATTTCAGATGAACCTGAGGTTAGCAGCGTAGAACTCAGTCCTAACATTACAGTGGAGCTTAACAACAAAGGAGAGTTGATTGGAATAGAAATTTTGAATGCAAGTGCTTTTGTCCGAGATTCAATCATGGAATCTGTGCAAGCTAAGATATTAAAATTTCCGATTGCTGCATAAGGAGGAAAGAATCCATTTTGAATTGGGGAGGGGATTCAGGGTCGGACCTCGAATTGAGAATTAACTGTCAAAGAGAAGAAAGGAAAGAGACGGCGGAGTGCAGATTATTCTAACCCGTCGCTGCACCTAACCCAAACCCCGCTGTGGTTTTTCGAAGGTTATACTGCTATTAAAGTTTTGTAGTTTATTCACCGTTTACTTGCCGAGGTTTTGGGTAGGTGAACTTATCGTTAGACAAGGCTAACAAGTGTTGCCCTGCTTTGAACTATGCCAAAATCTTAATAGACTTCTGCAAAATGAGAAAAAAAATAAGGAGAGATTAAGAAGGGATAGAGGGAAAAATAGAAGATTAAGATAAAAAAGGGATTTTTGGAACATT
>SBAY01000253.1 GCA_005239945.1 Nitrospira sp. | reverse complement strand
CGACAAAAGAATGCCAAGACTTCATAATTCTACATTCTACATTCTACATTCAATATTCATTAATTTTTAACCTACTGAACACATCATTTTAAACTTGAAAAGGCACTACTTAAGTGAAGCGAAGTAATCTTTTAATATCTTTTCGTGGTCAAAAGCAAGGTTTTGTGGCAAATTTTCTTCGGTAAAAATACCTATTTTTTCTGCATCATCACATGCCTTGGGAACACCTGTGGCTTTGGCAATATAAACCGTAGTAATGGTGTGGTGTCTGGGGTCCCTTTTAGGGTCTGAATAGGTATGAAATTGCCTTGTCAGGGTTACATCAAGTGAGGTTTCTTCCTTTGCCTCTCGTATGACAGTTTCCTCTAAACTTTCTCCATACTTTACAAATCCACCTGGAATAGCCCAGCCATAAGGTGGGTTTTTACGTTTGATTAAAATAATCCCTTTATCTTCAAACTCAATAATTATATCTGCTGTAGGTATTGGATTGCGAAATTTACCTTTGTTGGTTTTAACCATTTTATTCCTGCCTTCTTACTTCACTATAATCCCTGCATAACCAACTACTTGTTGATAATCACCTGTTGTTTCTCCAGAGGTAGTATATTTGATAAGCTCTGCCTCTTTAGCCCCTAATTCCTTGACCGCAGATAACATGACTATCGTCGGAATATACCCACACATGGTGATATGAAAGGTATTAATCTTTTCTAATAGTAGAGCTTCGTCTAATTTTAAGATAGCCTCAATGGCTATTTTATCCTTTCTTTGGGCATCAGTTTGAGATTCATAATGAGTCATATCCGATGAGGCAATGAGCACTACCTTTTTTGAAAGGTTTTGGAGTCCTTTACCTATTTCAAGCCCTAATTCTTTATAATCAGAAGATTTTGAATGACTTAGACAAATAGGGATGATTTGAAAAGGCTCTTCTTTAAATATCACCTGAAGAAATGGGAGATGCACCTCTATCGAATGTTCATAAAGATGGGCCAGATGGTCCTCCTCTAAATATTTTGAGGAAGTTAATAATTGATTGGCTAATTGAAAATCAATAGGGATATTTCCTAACGGTGTTTCCCAGGTACCTTTCGTCATAATAGCAAAAGGTTTTCCGTAGCCGGTATGATTTGGGCAGAGAATAATAAATGTTTGAGCCGGTTTTATCCTTGAATAAACTGCCCCGGCACAAGAGCCGGAATACATATAGCCGGCATGAGGTGCCACTAACCCCAGCACTTCCTCTCTGGTGGTATTGGGAATAAAATATCCCTTGATTTCCTCTTCCAGACGCTCGGGATTAGCCGTATAAAACTGTCCTGCAACTATGGGTTTTCTTACCATTTTTATTTTTCCTCCTTCCTGAAACATCAGTTATAGTAGTTAGAGCAGTTATTAGCCAAAAGTTCTCATCCGAAATTTCCCGCACAAAGGAATTAAAAGCCTTAACGAGTTTGAAGTTTCTCTCCCCGAACAAGTTCGGGTATCCGCTGAGAAGTTTTAACTAATAACTGCTATAATTATCGGCATTTATTCCTCAAAAGTAAAATTTTGATCAATAACTGCTATAATGTCTACAAAAATAATTCTTGAAATTTTGGGATTAAAATGATATAATTCTTCTTGATAATGAGTAAAAAGATTGTTATCTTACCGGTATTTAATGAAGAATCAACAGTGGTAGATGTCTTAAACCGTCTTATTCCACAAGTAGATACCTTTATTATTGTTAATGATGGTTCAACCGATAATTCAAAACAAAAAATTATTGAGTGGAAAACACACCAAACTTCCCCGAACATCCATTTTTTCTCATTAAAAAGAAATAGTGGAAAAGGGAGGGTATTCTGGAATTGTTTTTGTTTTCTTAAACACCTCCTGGATACAAACCAGATCTTACCTACAGACTTAATTATTACTATTGACGCTGATGGACAGCATAAACCGGAAAATATCACTTCCATAGTAAATTACCTGGAGGAAAAAAATCTTGAATTTGTTATCACCAGGCGGGATTTCTCTATCTATCCGCTTTATAAGAAGTTGGGTAATAAATTTCTCTCTACCTGGGCATCTATCGTGGGAAGATTTAACTTTAACGATATTGAATCAGGGTTCAGGGTTTTTCAGGCAAAGGTGCTCAGTGATGTCCTGCCTTATTATACCGGTTATCGCTATAGTTGTGAACAGGAAATTGGTATTATCGCCGCTCAACTAAGGATTAAGATGGATAATAAATATCCCGTAAAGGTTGATACCTATGTGCCCGGGGCAAGATTTAGAGATGTATTCTGGGTGGTGCTTATGGGAATTATTGCCTTTGGACGAGTAAAATTTAAGTTAGTTAATAAAAAGTTTGATTGGGAGATGCAGGAAGTTCCCGACTTTTAATAAAGGTTGTTCAGGCTGTAGGCTGTTAGTTCTTGTGAATTGATTGAATCAGAACACAAGAACTAACAGCCTACAGCTTAAACAACCTAATTTCTATGGGAGATGGAAAAAGTTGAGTAAATATCGCCCTTGTAACCTGTGTGGAGGAGAGGAGATAAAATTTTTATGGGAAAAGGATGGATATGAAATCGTCCAATGCCAACATTGTCATCTGATATGGACACAGACAATATTAGACGACGAAGGGTTTTATTCAAAAGACTTCTTTGTCGGTAAAGACCAATTAATCGCAGGTTACACGGATTATACTCAGGATAGGGAAATATTGAAACCCGAGTTGAAAAGAAGACTTACTCGGATTAAGGAGTCCGTCAAAGGAGGAAAAGGGGAAAAAGGGGGAAGACTTTTAGATGTAGGTTGTGCCCTGGGATTTTTCTTAGATGAGGCAAGGGACGATTTTGAGACTTATGGGGTTGAAATCTCAAGTTTTGCCGCCGAATATGCACAGGAAAAATTAGGCTTGCAAGTTATCCAGGGAAGGTTTTTAGAGGTTGAATTTGAGCCAGAATTCTTTGATTGCATCACCTTTTGGGATGTAATAGAGCATTTGCCAGACCCAACCTTAAACCTTAAAAAGGCATATAACTTACTTAAACCAGATGGATTGCTGGTGTTATCAACCGGAGATATTGGCAGTTTTGGGGCAAAATTAATGGGTAGGCATTGGCATCTGCTCCTACCCCCTCAGCATATTTATTATTTTTCGCAAGAGACGATAAAAAAATTATTTGAGAAAACAGGGTTTGAGATTATAGAGATAAAATATTGGGGTAAGGTAATGACCCTAACCCATTTTTTCCGTAGATTAAGTTTTTTATTTCCAAACAAACCGTTGGTTTACTTATTTAAATTGATTGCTTCAACCTCGCTGAGTAGAATGAGGCTTGAATTAAATCTCTTTGATATAATGACTGTGTTTGCGAATAAAAAGGGAATTATTCACCCTTAATAAAGCTTATCCTTACCCACAAGTGGAAGCTTCCTGGATAAAAGCAGAAAAGGGAAGAAGAGTCAAGGCTAAAGCCTCTGTTTCCTTTGTTGTGCGTTCAAATGGCGGAGTTATTAGGGAAAGGTAGAATTAACTTTGTTTTTTAGAGCAGGAGAGAAATAATAACTCCGTTCTTCTCGACCATGCATATTCCCAGGCTTCTGAGACTATCTTTGCCCGAACAGGATTTAATTCAATGTATCGCACTGCCGTCATCAAATACCTCTCATCCCTAGGAGTATAAAGCGAATCTCCCTTGCCACAAATACCCTCGTCATTTTTCCCGAAAGTTGTAGAATTGCTCTGCTTTTATCTTACCACCCCTATCTTCCCTACCTTTTTATCCCCTTCTGCGCTAATGACATAAATGTAAATCCCACTGGTTACCCGCTCATTTGCCTTATTCCTTAATCCCCATGTCCATTGCCCATTATCAGTTTTTCCCT
>SBAY01000366.1 GCA_005239945.1 Nitrospira sp. | reverse complement strand
GTTTAAGGGGAGAGAAACACTTTTTTCAAAAAGGGTTTCTCTCCCCTTAAAAAACACCTCTCTTTAAACCACTACTAAAACTTGGGGAATTTCTAAAGAATTTCAGGTAATAGGTTACTGATTGGTGGAAAGAATTATGTTTAACAGGATTTGGAATTGGGAATGGTATCTTGCCTCGTTGTGGCAAAATCCTCCATACCTAATTTTCCTTTTTACACAAATAGGCGATTAATAATCCTGCTTCAGTTTTTACCTCAATCTTAACCGGAATATGCGTTTTATCGGTAGAAAACCAAATAACAATATCTGTGTCGGCACCAATTTGTTTTGCCATTAACGCTGGACACTTCCCATAAGGTGTGGCTACCATTTCTTCTTTAACTATCTTTACTTTAACCTGTTCTACTCCAGACCTGGTTAATAAGGTAAAATTATATAAATTCCCTGACCTTAACTCCTGGTTTCTCAAATAATAGATTAAAGAAAGCGAATCCAGGGTATTAGCGGTAATATCTACTTGTTCGGTTGTCTGTTGCTGTTTATTGAAGATAGTTGCCTTTTTATCGGTGTGGTTCATTGAAAATTCATAATGCCTACGGTATTTTTTTCTATCAATATCCATTATCGTCCGCACTGGCAGCAGGTTTGAAGTTCCTACCCAACTATCTATTTGTTCTGACAAATAATAAAATTTTGAAAAAAAGGGATTGGTTTTAATCTCTGATTTGAGGTGATAGGTCTCCTCTCCATTTATTATTTCTTTTCCAAGCACCTGGTCTATTTGCGTCCCTATTTTAAATCCTAATAGTCGGACCTCATAGGTAAATTTTTCTCCTGCACAAAGGAAATGTTCCTGGGCAAAAACAAGAGAACTGATAAAAATAAATATGATGCTAAAAAATATTCTAATACCCATAGGCTAACCTCTCAATCAGAAATTTAGAGAAATTTCCCTCCCTCATCAATTTTTGTATTTTCTGTATATCATACGGGACTCGATATATTTTAATCTCTTGAGCCTCTGTATCAAAGACACCAAAACTTGCCCGTGGGTCTTTATCCCTTGGTTGTCCTACCGCTCCTACATTAACAATAAATTTATCTTCATTTGAAATCTTAATAATGTCTTTATCCATAAGTTTCACAGAATAAATTGGTTGATGTTTCTTTTTAATAAATAATCGTGGAGAATGTGTATGTCCAACCAAAAGAAGATTTCTTCCTTCTAACAATTTAAAGCTTTTACTGGCTTTTTTCAGTCCAGTGATATATTCATCTGTGTAGTCATTTAAACTACCGTGAACCATAACAAAATCTTTTTCTTCAATAATTTCTGGCAAAGAAAATAGGTATTTTCTACTCTCCTCGGTTAAGGCATCCATTGTCCAGATAATCGCCCTTTGGGCATATTCATTAAACCAGGAAATATCCTTCCAACCTATGCTGGCTAAGTCATGATTCCCAGCGACTATATTTATTGCTGAAAGTTTTCTAATCTCAGCAATACACTCATTGGGAAGTGGGCCATAACCAACAATATCTCCCAGACAGATTATTTTATCAACCTTCCTAATCCCCTTCAATTCCTCAAGCACTACCGTTAACGCCTCTAAATTACTATGGATATCCGAAATAATCCCATATTTCATAAATATTTCCTTCAAATCCACAAAAAAACACTTGCAAAAAAATAAATTTTATGGTATGATATATATTTAACAGGCAGTCCAGATAGGTATTCTGTCTGTTCTACAAATAGAACAGGCAGGATACCTGTTCTACTCTGAATTCAGGAGGTATAAAAAATTATGGCTAAAATATGTCATATCTGTGGTAAAGGTCCTCAAACTGGTAATAGGGTTAGCCATTCAAATCGTAAAACTAAACGACGCTGGTTACCTAACTTGCACCGAACCAAAATCGTTATAGATAAAACCCCAAAACATGTGCACCTTTGCACAAGTTGTCTTAGAACCCAGAAAACACGATTACAAGTTGCTTAAAATTTATGTTTAAAGCTTAATATCGTAGATATTCCTGCCTTCTCATTTTTCCCGGCAAGGGGAATATTGACTCCTGCTTCGAGAGTAACATTATGTAGTTCAACGGTGTCATATTGAATGCCAAATAAAATAGAGGTTAATGAGGATTTGGAGTCAGGAATTTTGTTTTTATTGCTATCTTCTTTTTCGCTGGTAAATTTGCCGGTTAATTCTGTGACAAACTTAGTTCTTTTATTAAGTAAATAATCTAAGGCAATATCGTATAAAAATATATTGCCTGGGTTAATTTCACTTCCCTTCCCATCTTTACCTTTACCCGTAATCGTATAACCTATATTCAGGTAGGTTGTCCATCGGTCTAATTCTTTAGATAATATTCCCGTAAAAATTAAATCTGTTCCACCTGATGAGGTAGGCAAATCAGAAGACCCTTTTTTTGCCTCTTTACCGGTAGGAAGTTTTATACCCAATAATCCTGACATGGCCGGAGAATTAACGGTATCTTTAATAAAATTATATTTGGCGGTTAATTTAAGGTCTCCTCTTCCATGCCCTGATTTTTCAGGGGCATCTAAATATGGCCTCTCTTTTAGAAACAAAAAAGGTAATCCTATAGCAATTTCTAAATTTTCCGTTATACCATAATAAATTTTAGTCGAAATCTCGAATTTACTCGCCTCAAATCCTTCTTTAATTGGTGCACCATCAACATAATCTTGCCTCTCTTCATCATTATTCCACACCTCATCACTGATGGTATAAATCATCTGATTTTTTAATTTATATTCATCCAGTCCTACATCCTTAGGGGAATCACCGACTATAGGTGAAGCTAATGCTTGAGATACCAGGGTTAAACTTAATAGACTTCCTATCAGAAAACATCTTTTACTCATTTTATCATCTCCTTTTTCCTTTTAAAAATATTCCTTGAGCCAGAATACTGCCTATCCCATCAGCTACCACATCATAAACATCAGGAAGACGCAAAGGAACAAAGATTTGGTGTATTTCATCACTTATTCCATAAAGTATCGTTAGCATAACCGAGAAAACAACCGCATGATTAACAAAGACTTTATTTGCGGATGTTCTCAATGCCTTTCCCAAAATCCAACTCAGCAGGCCATATTCTACAGAGTGGACAAATTTATCCACCCCAAAAATTTCTATTTCAGGTAATGTATCACCTGGAATTGAAGAAACAATAAAAATCAGTCCCATATAAATTAAGGCGATAAACCAATATTTTGTTGAAACGCTCATTTTCTCCACCATTCACAAGGAAATATCGCTCCTTTCTTCTATCTCTCTTGAACATCTCTTGATTTCCAATAACCTGGTTTTCTACTTGTATAGCAGTTATTAGTCAAAAGTTCTCATCGGATGCCCAAACTTGTTCGGGGAGAGAAACCTCAACAAGTTGAGGATTCCAATTCCTTTGTGCGGAAAACTTCGGATGAGAACTTTTGGCTAATAGGTGCTATATGAGCCACAGCCAGGATATGAACAAATTTATTACTCAATTTATATATAAGGAGATATGGAAATTTCTTTACATGGTACTTTCGTCTTTCCAATTTATCCGAGGACCACATTAATGGGTCTTTCTTAATAATCTCCAGTGCTGCATCAACAGCATCAAGAAATCTATAACCCAGGTTATCTTGATGTGATTCATAGAACTGAACAGCATCAATGAGTTCGTCGATTGCAGCTGGATGATAATCTAAAATTATTTGTTCAGGTTGGCTCTGGCTTTTTTCATCACTTCTTCGGCTGGGACACATTGCACCCTCCCTTGTTCAATTTCCTGCCATCTTCTTTCTGCTTCATCCAACCACGCCTTCTCAATTCCTGGATCAAGAAAATGTTCCATACTATCCTACACACTTTGAACTAAGATTATCCTTTCCTCTGTTGGCAAAGACAAAACTCTTTCTGTTAATTCTATCGTTGCTGTAGTCATAGAGATCTTCCTCCAGTCTAACATTTAACCACTTATATAATACCAAATAATCTTATTTAAGTCAATCATTTTTGAGGCATAATGCCTCTTTCTAATGCCTTTTTAAAATCTAAATAAAAAGCCATTAATATCCTTTCCTTCTAAAAATTATATCATGTGATATTGTTATATGTCAAGATTTTTGTTTCTAAATCAAAATTTTTAATGTTAGCTAAAATTTAAAAGTGAACAGTTTAAAGATTAAAAGTGAACAGTATTTAGATCGCTATTTTTAACTTTTTGGACATCAATAAGATTATTATTACACCAGAATCTTACTTCAGATATCCCGTTGTCCATAGGATATATACGAAGGGTTACAGTTTCTCTTGGAGTAGCATTATTCACTTTAATCTGTAAGTTGTTGATAGAGATTTTTCTATAAGAGTCTATAGTCCTATTGATTCTTAAACAGAAGATATCTTTAACAGATTGATAAGGTGGTTTTATTTT
>SBAY01000376.1 GCA_005239945.1 Nitrospira sp. | reverse complement strand
TTACCGAAGAGCCGTGTGAGGGAAAACCTCAAGCACGGTTCTGTGAGGGGCATTAAGCAATTAAAAGGAGGTTGTTGAATATGTCTACTCGACATAAAAAACAAAATTATCTATTTAACCCTTATTGTTTTAGCAGGAGGTTGCTTGCAATCCTCTAGGGCATCTGCCTGCCATGACTATTCTGATGCACCGGGTTATCTATCCGCATATCACAATGGTCAGAAGTATGGATATTTGGGAAATTGGTTTGACTGGGAAAATAAGGCTGATTATCAAGAAGATGGAAAAGATACGGATTTTGATGGTATTGATGGGGATAAATATGATGATGGACTTTCCGCCGCTACCTTATCAAATTATACCTGGATTGTTACCCCGGGCGAAAATGCATTATTGACTTTTACTGCTCGACAACTATCCTGCATACTAAGACTTAATTATGTCAAAATTTGGATTGACTGGAATAAAAATAAGACCTGGGAAGATAACGAACGAATTAATCGATGGGATGTTTGGGTGCCAGAAAAAGGAAAATCAATAAGTGTAAGTTTTGGCGTCCCTATTCCCATTGATTTTAGCGGTGAAACCTGGCTTCGAGCAAGAATCTCTTCTTCTTATAATTGCTTTACCCCTTACACCTCATATAATTCGTTTAGGGGTGAAGTGGAAGACTATAAAATAGTCTCTTCTTCACCTAAGTCATCACCTGTTATTCCAGAACCCGGAACTCTATTTCTTTTAGGAAGCGGATTGATTGGATTAGGTGGAAGATACCTGAGAAAAAGGTAAACATTTGTGTATCACTATCGGTCGTTAGTTACAATGCTAAAATGGAAAACCAGGAAAGGGGGAAAGTGAGAATATCTCACTTTTCCCCTTTCCCCTTAAGTTAAAATCTCACCTCTCGTTCGAGTATCACCTCGTGTTCATCACCTTCTCGCCAGACACCTTCAGGTGTCCATTTATATTTTAATGAGGTATTCCCTGAGAGATAATATTCCAATTCTAATTCTTGTTTAAGTTTAAGCCGGGCAAATTCTTCTTCTTCCCAGGGTTTTAATATGCCCCGATAACTTATATATAAATCATCAGAAAGAAATCTCCCAATCTTGAATTCACTCTCTTCAAATAGAGATGAGGTTTTCAAAACCTTTTCAGTATGAGATTCTTCAAACATCCGGTCAAATGCTTGAGTTTTAAGTTCAACATCTATTCCTAATAATTGACCAATCTGTTTTTCGATAGGTATTAATACAGTAAAGGTTATTTCCTTACCCACGACCTGTCCAAACCCTAATTTTAAGATAGTATCCTTATCCGTTGTACTCAAGTCGGCATATTCGGTTTTTCCAGCAAGCAAGGCGTTCACTATTTGTTCTTCATTTATTGGCGGATAACCACCAAAAGCCGTAAGGATAGGTTTCCCCTCACCAAGATAACCTTCGTAGGTTAAAGTAAGCCGTCTTTTTCCTAATCTTGCCGTTGCATAACCAGAAAAATAAGGCATAAAATTAGATTCTCTAAATTCCAGAGATGCCCTTTTTATGGTAAAGTTTTGACCAAGGTAATTTACCCGGCCACCTCCTTGAGCATAAATAATACCACTTACCTGAACCTCATCCCCTGGCGTTGAAATCTTAAGCCAACTCCCTTTTCGCTTTATTTTCACATCAATATATTCATTGTAATATTTGACATTCTTATCCGCAGTAATCATAAAATTTTCCCATTTGATTCTACCGCTGCCGCCAATAGCTTTTGTTTTAGGTGGATAGGTAAATTCGGCATTGCTCACATTTATCCTACCACTGCCTATGGGTGAGGCAATATTCCCTTTAATCTGTATATCGAGCTCTACCTCCCCTTCTAAAAATCCATCTATGCTTATCGGAATAGGTTCATGCAAGCTTTTCAACTCAATATCTATGTCCTTCAATGTCCAGGGTGCATTACTTTTCATAACTAAAACACCTTTTCCTATCTTTGCCGTGAGAAGATTACTCATAAACCAATTATTGATAATCCGAATTTGTCCCTGTAATTCGGTAACCTTCTTACCAAATACAGAAGTAGTCAATTCACCATCGGCGACCATCAAACTACCATTAAACTGTGGTTCGTCAAAAGAACCGGTTATGTGTAACCAACCATCTACTTTACCCTCTGCCTTTTTTACCTCTTTAAACCATAGGGGCAGGAGTTCTAAATCAGACCTCTCCATACTAAATCGGACATCATACCTTTTGGTTACTAACCCAATAGAGCCGTTAACCTTTAGCTTTTCCATCTTTACTTTGAATATTTTAACCTCTTCAATCTCTAATTTTTCATTGGAGATAAATCTTATTTTCCCGGAGAGGCTATTTGGTTTAAGTGAGGGCAAAAATTCTAATAACCCCTTTTCATAACAGATAGTCACTGCCAGTGTTTTAAAGGTATCGGCTTGATTTATGAAGAGATTTTTAGCCTCTAAATCTCCTTTTACCTTATTCCAGGGGGTTCCTGTCCCTGAAAAATAGATATTACCGGCAAAGACCGTATTACATATCATGAAATTATTCATAGTGGCGGTAAGGGCTACCGGACTATCAGGTTTAAGTCGGACATAGTATTTTTTAAACTCCATTGTCCCTCCCGGCTCCTGGACAAATAGAAGTTTTTGGAATGATAATATTTTATTTTCCAGGGTAAAGTTGGTTTCACATCTGCTGGCATCAAGCCCTGGTAGATGTAAATTCTCGATTCCTACGGTAGCCGTTATTCCTAAATTATCTAATTTCCCTTCTGCTTTTATTTCTCCCTTGACGACTCCAGAAAGGTTTTTAGACGGTACGGATAATAAACAGGCCAAGGTAGCTAAATTTTCACCCTCAGGTTTAACCAGACCGCTCAGGTATTCATCTTTAATTCGAAATATCCCATAAAAAGTCAGATTATCATTGATTTTTGCCTCTCTAAGGCGAAGTTCACCGTTAGAATAATTGATACTACCCGCTATCTTCGCTATTTTTTCCTGATTGATAATTACTTCTTTGGACCTTAATGAGGCGGATATAACGGGGTTATCGATATTACCTTCTGCCTTCCCGGCCAGGTTGAATTCCCCTTTAAACCGTTTGAAATAGGGATACGGCATATCCTGATAATTCATTCCCAATAAAGAAAAATCCAGATTTATCGAACCTTTAGTGTTGACTAGGCCAGATGTCGTCAATATTCCACTATCACCAAAGACAAGCTCTGATTTTTTGATGGTAAATATACGGTCTTCATAAGTAAAATCTATCTTTCCCCTGTCAATAATAAAGTTATTAATGTTTCCATCGGTAAGTTTCAAAGTACCGGTAAGTCGTGCTTTCGAGAGCAGGTTCACCTGGTAATTACCGGTAAATTCAACCTGACTACTAAGAACCATCTCCTTATATTCCAAATTATACACCATGGCTTTTAAATCCATAACTATATGAGATGACCTGGTTAAATCAATCTTTCCCGAGACATCCATTTTTTGTGGTTCATTCAAGGATAGTCGCTCAAGGTAAACCGTATTCTTTATTTTATTAAGCTTAAACCTTCCAGTTAACTTTCTGCAACGAGACAAGTCCCCATCGACTAAATGAACACTCACCGCTTCACCTGAGATAATAGTTTTTTCCCCCGATACCTGATTCAGGTTAAATTCTCCATCAAAGGTCCCTGCCAATCCCTTAGTTAATAGCCCCAGGCTGATGTCCCTAATTTTAATTTGCAGGGAGGTAGTCATCTGGAGGCCGGCCTCGTTCTCGGCAAAGGTAATTTTACCTGACAGGCTCAATTGCTTATTTTGTGGAGCAGTAGAGATATTCAAATTCGAGTGGTTATAGATTAAACTACCTTGCCAATTAAGGGGGGAGTTATGGTCAATAACGATGTTTTCTGCTCGAAATTGCCCACGGACTAATTTTGTCTTCGTGCTTAATTTACCATCAAAGGCAAAATTACCAGACACATCCTTATTGAAAAGTTTAGCCCCAGATACTATTCCGCTAAGGGATAAAGAAAAAGGCTGGTCTGTCTTTTCCCTTATTCCTTTTCCGACTATATCTATTTTCCCTTTAGATGATGTTCCTTGAGGCTGAATGAGTTGCGAAGTGATTTTTATAGATTTTTCATCCCCTTCAACATTAGCGGTTATTTCTTTGAATAATGGATGCCCCTCTAATTTTAGATTACCGCTATATTCAAGGTTTTTTAATTCACCTTTAACCATAACCTCTCCTGTCAGTGTCTCATTTTGTAATCCCTTAAACCTCTTTCCTGATAACGCCAGGAGAGGCACAAGGTTACTTTGAGCAAATTTAGCCGTCAGGGCAAGTTTTTGCAGGTTAAACCCTTTTCCCAGGGTTACCTTACCATTTATCTGTGTTTTTGGGTCTATAACTAAGTTGATGTCGTCTATGGTGTTATCCTTATACCTGAATTTTCCCCGAACAAGTTCGAGCTTCCGTCCCCCACGAAGTTCATTAAGTAGTTCTACCTCTCCCAACAAACTAAACCCCTTTTTCAGGTCAAACTCACCTTTGAATTTCAATCTGCTTTTTAAATCTAATGAGCGCAGATAAGGAAGGATATCTCCAAAATCATGGACATAAAAGTTAGAGGTGACAAACTCAATCAAGCCGGATTCCTGTTTGAATATATCGAATTTTTGAGTCGTAACCTCAATTCCATTAAATCGAAATTTTAGGTCATGGGTGATGAGATTACGCTCGGGAGACAGGGAAAAATTACCGCTGATATCTGTCAGGGGGTATTTTAACCTGGGCAATTTGATTGTGCCTTCCTTTATGGCTAAACTACCTGAATCCAAACTTATATTTCTATCCGCAATTTCGCCTCTTAACCTGCCGCTTATCTTGCCGGTCAGTAGATTAGCCCATTGGGTTTTTAAAAATCCAGCGTAATTAGAGACATCCTTATTAATTATTTTTAAATTAAAACTTGTTTGTAGTGGTGAAACACCATAAATATTACCATTTACCTTTATTTGATGTCCCAGACGAAGATGGAAATAGGGTGGCGGTCCCTGCGGGTAATAAGAAAGATATAGAGGAGAAAGTGTTGTTTGGGTACCAAATATCTTATCCTCAATGGAGACGCAGGCATTTTTTATCAGGATGGGCATTGCCGGAGGTTCTTTTCTTAATTCAGGCTGTGGCTTAAAAAGTGAGGCAAAATTCCAATTTCCTGCCTTGTCCCGGTGAAGGAACAGATAAGGGTCAACAACCACTATTTTAGATACCCCGCTCGCCAATTTACCTGGATGGATAATGGGTGTCCATAGATTGTATTCACAGATGAGCCTTTTTATTTCGACCATAGTAAGGGTGGATATTCGGGATTGGGGAGTCGGGATGCGGGAAGAATAGGACTTATATAACCTATATGACTTATTTCCGCATCCCGCATCCCGCATCCCGAACCCCGTTGAATGGAGTTTTATCCCTTCGAGGATAATCTGATTGGGGAATTTGAAATAGACCGTTTTTATTTCAATCTTACCGTTTAGTCTTTTTTCAATCTCAAGTATAATCTTATCTTTGATAAAACCTTGTGGAATGCCTTTTTGCCAGACATAATAGACCCCGATTCCTGACAGAATAATGGTTATAAAGATGATTATAGAAATCCTCATGCTTAAAATTATACCCTAAAATCAGGAATTGTCAATAGAAAAAACTCAGACACAGAAATTCTCCAACTTTTAATAATGGTTTAAAAAAGTGAATTTTTTTTGAGGGGAAAAACCCTTTGAAAAGTGTTTTTCCCCTCAAACTCCCCTTTTCCTAAACTTTTTAACCACAAGAGTATAAAATTTTATTTACCCCA
>SBAY01000116.1 GCA_005239945.1 Nitrospira sp. | reverse complement strand
TAATTATTGCTGGTAACCGGTATGCTGATCACCTTTCATTCCCAATCGTCCATTCTCTCTACTAAGAGCCTATCGAAAAAGTTGGAAGCTCGAACTTGTTCGAGGCATTTCCCCTTAACAAGTTGCGGCATCCGTTCATCCCCAATCGTCCATTCTCCCTACTAAGAGCCTATCCAAAAAGTTGGAAGCCCGAACTTGTTCGAGGCATTTCCCCTTAACAAGTTGAGACATCTGTTGGTTTTTCGGATAGGTTCTAAATTCCTAAGTCTAAATTCTCGACATTTGCCTCATAAGTTTCAGAAATAGACTTATATTGATTAGCCCATGTTTCCTTGTTCCATATTTCCATTTTTTCGATAATACCAATAATAACTACTTCCTTAGTCAACTCAGCTAAATCACGAAGTTTTGGATGGATATTCAATCTTCCCTGTTCATCCAGGGGACATTCCATAGCATCGGCACAGAATTTACGGATAAAGTCCCGCACCTCTTTTTTCGCCGTAGGTATATTTTTGATTTTATCTAAAAGCCTGACCCATTCCTCTGGAGGATAAGCAACTAAACATTTTCCTACGCCAGAGGTAATAATTACCTTTTTTATTCCCTTTTCCTCCAGAACCCGCCGATAAGGAGCAGGCATAATCATCCTGCCTTTTTCATCAATGGTATGGGTATACTCGCCGACAAACATCTACCACTTTCCTCCACTTTATGGGATACTTTACCATATTACACCAAATAGCTTATTTTGTCAAGTGTTTTTTTATTTTTTTTAAAAAACTTTTCCACAGGAAGATAATGTATAGGCTAAGTTAATTCATACAATATGTAGTAGTGGTAGAGGGAGGCAAAGAAAGGAATGGAAAAAGGGACCAGAGGTTAGCAGTTAGGGATTAGCTAACCACTAACCCCTAATTCCTAACTTGCTAATTCGATGAGTATCTTGATTCCTTTTTCGATTGTCTCATTTGATGCGGCAAAGGATAAGCGAAAGTTAGTATCCTTTTCTGAGAAGACATTGCCGGGAATGATTAATAAGTTTTTAGCTATTGCCTTTTCGACAAATGTTGTTGCCGAAATTCCTTCAATCTGGGGAAAAGCATAAAATCCGCCGCCGGGCTTTTTAAGTTTAAAATAATCTTTTAACCCTGTATAAACCAAATCCCTTTTCTGACGATATTTAGCAATATATTCAATCATATCGCACTCAAAGGATTTAATAGCGGCAATCTGGGCAAAGGAAGGTGCACAGACAAAGCTATACTGCTGTAATTTACACATCTCCTGGATAATTTCATTTGGTCCTGCCGCATAACCTATTCGCCAACCTGTCATGGCATAAGTTTTAGAAAAACCATTGAGTGTTACGGTTTTATCATAAATACTGCCTGGGCTAAATGGTTTTCCATCATACATAAACTCTTCATACACCTCATCAGAGATGATAACCAAATCATTTTCTCTGGCTATGTTGACTACTGCCTCTATCTCTTGTTGAGAATATGTTTTACCCGTAGGATTAGCCGGACTGTTAAGTACTATTACCTTTGTTTTTTTGGTAATCGCTTCTTTCACCTTATCGATATTTATGTCGAAATCCGGGTAGGTATCGATACATCGTGGGACTGCCTCAATAAAATTGAGCAGGTGCTTATACATAGTAAAATATGGGTCAAAGATAATTGCCTCATTACCTTTGTCTAAGAGAACATAAAAGGCTAAAAACAATCCGCCGGAAACACCGGAAGTAATTAAAACATCCTTTGGTTGGATATCGATATTATTTTTCTCCTTTAGTTTTTGGCAAACCCGTTCCCTTAATTCCAGAATACCTTCTGTTTGGGTATATCTATTAAATCCTGATTTAATGGCTTTAATTGCCTCCTGTTTAACCTTTTCCGGCACATCGAAATCGGGTTGACCAATACTTAGATTAACCGGCTGTTTCATATCTGCGGCTAAATTAAATACCTTACGAATCCCGGAAGAATCAATCTTATTCATTCTCTTAGAAATCATTTTTTATCTCCATTAAATTCGGATAAGCGAACTTCAATTCAGATATTAGACTTCAGACTTTAGACATCAGACTTTTCGGTTCTTGCGAGTTTTTTGTGGAAGTGAATGATTGTAGAAACCAAGTATAAAGATTGCTAATTGGACATGGTTAATTTTGCAATGAAATTTTCCTCTGGATAATCTCTGCACATTTTTCTCTCTTAAGTCTAATGTCTGAATTGAAGATTTATCTGACCACTAATCCTATTTATTAAATATAATTATTTTACTGCAGATTTAATTCCATGTCAAGAATTATTTTTGTGGAGGCATTCGGGAAATAGCGTTTTACGCTATTTCCCGAATGCCTCCACAAAAAAACACTTGCAAATCATCGCTGTTTGTGATATAGTTAAAATCAGCATGAAAATCAGGGATTTGCTCGAAACACCACCAGTGAAAACCGTTATTCAGTTAGAGGATGTGCATTCACAGGAGAAGGGTGTGTGTGAGGAGTTGTTGAACTCCTTTGTTTTTACTGAGGAGGTGGAGTTTAATTTTGCGGTGTTGTTCGATGCCTTGAGTAAGCCTACAGGCACAGGCTGTTTCCTGAAAGGCAATTACGGCAGTGGCAAATCACACTTTCTGGCGGTATTAGCCATTTTGTTGGAAGATATACCTTCGGTTGATAAAAAGATTGCCTCCGGATATTTATTAAAGGAAAAACAATTTCTGACGGTTAAAATTCCGTTGGTGCGTTATCCCAGCTCACTTAAATTAGAGGAGATTATCCTCTCCTGTATTGAGGATGAATTAAGCCAGAGGACCTCAGCCCGGGTGATTTTAGCCAACCATAACCGTTTGCTCACCGATTTCAATAAATATATCCTGCCCCAACATCCGGAATTTCTCAAGGGACGCACTCCGACTCAGTGGCAGGGATTAATTGAGAATGACCCACTAACCGCTGCCCGCGAGATTGTTCACTACCTCAATACCCTCGAAACTGTTCCCCTCAGGTATCATTATGACCGGCAAGAGGCTTTTGAAAAAATAAAGGCAGAACTCAAAGGTAAGGGGTTGGTTTTGCTTATCGATGAACTTTCGGAATTCCTTAAGGCAAAACCCGGCACTGCATCCTTTAATGAGGATGTGCGTTACCTGCAATACCTGGGAGAACGGGCAACCGGGGAGCCACTCTGGATAATTGCCTCATTGCAGGAGGGAATCGAGGAAATCGGCTATTTAGAGGAGGCATTGTTTAACCGCATCAAAGACCGTTATCCCAGGCGATTAACCCTTTCCTCGCGTCACATCGAGGAGTTGCTCGAAAAAAGGTTGATTATCAAGAAACCAGGTGCCACCTCACACATCAACCAGGTCTATACCTATTTTACTCACACCTTCCCACACTTAAATCTCGATAAAGAGAAATTCATTCAACTCTACCCGGCTCATCCATCGACTATCCGTATGTTAGAGGGGTTATCCTTACTTTTCTCCCAGCATCGCGGGGTGGTTGATTATATCCATTACCAGATTGCCGGTGACTCAAGCCGTCAGATTGAAGGCATGCTGGACAAACCCATAGAGACACTTCTGACGCCTGATACCATCTTTGACCATTTTAGCCACCGCATCAAGGAGACGGTTGAGATTGCCCCTTATTATAATATTGCCTTTAGTTATTTTCAGCGGGAAATTCCCGAACTCTTCAAAAAAGAACTTGACCAGCAGATTGCCTTAAAACTGGTTAAACTCCTGATTCTTACAGAACTATCGCCCTTAGAAAAAAGACATACGGTTCGTGAATTGACCAATATGCTTGTCCAGAAGGTAACGGATTTAGAAAGCGGGCTGAATTATGACTATATCAAAGAGGCGATTTTAGACAGGCTACTGCTCGAGTCGGCCTATATTAAAACCGAACCTGTCCAAAACCCATTAGAGACCATTTATTATCTTGACCTCGAGGCAAATATCAATCAACTCATTGCCCGCTATACCAAAGAAACTATGAAGGAATTGCGGACTAAGGAGCAGAGTTATTTAGAGCTACTAAAGATTATTAATCCTTCATACCTGCCCTTAGCCGGTTTAGCCGAAGGCCGTCAGAAACGATTTATTCGCTGGGAAAATACATCCAGGGAAGGGATAATCATTTTGCGTGATTTGCGCTACATCTCCTTAGGCGAGATGGAGTTACTTCATCAAAGCCTGGTTCAGCAGGAGACGGATTTTGCCCTTTTAATGGGACTGCCTGTTTTTGTTGATGAGCAAAAGGAATACATAACGAAATTATTGAGTTATCAGCCCACAGATGCAACGCATTCGGTGAATGTAACGCATTCGTTGAATGCAACACATTCGGTGAATGTAACGCATTCGTTGAATGCAACGCATTCGTTGAATGCCTTTTCGCAAAATATTGTTATCTGGCTGCCCCTTTATTTAACCCCGCAGGATGAGGATTATTGTTTTACCACTTACAGCCATCAGACACTCCTGCAAAGATGCCAGAATAACGACCCGCATCAAATCCTGCCTGTCTTGAGCAAGCTTGTAGAAAAGGAGATGCCAAAGGTGCGTGAGATTCTAACCGAAGTCTATTTTGGGGGTAGTTTGTTTAACGCCCAGGGAGAGACAAAGACCTCGCTTAAGGATTTGGGTTATCCTGCCTTCGAGCATCTACTCAAAACCATATTCAGTCCACTGCTTGCCTTAAGTTATCCCAGGCATACCGAGATTATGCCTTATACGGATTATATCACCCAGCATACCATCGAAACACTCTGGAGTGAATTTATCACAGCAGAAAAGATTACCCTTAAACAGGCTCAGGATAAGGGTGTGCAAACTAATATCGAAACGATTCTTATTCCCCTTGGACTGGCTAAAAAAACCGCTAATTATTTTACCTTGAGTGTCGAGCCGACCAAGAGTGAATTAATCACGGATTATTTAGCCTATCTTTTGCCGGGTAAAAGGATGAAACTCGAAAATCTTTACTGGCGACTGCGTAAAAGTCCCTGGGGAATAGATAGACACCGCTTTAATCTCCTGACCGCCTGCCTGATTCATACAGGCTACCTCACCCCTTACAAGGAAGGACGCATCAGCCCTTTTCCTTCTCCAGCCAAACTTTATGCCTATGGAATAGACGAATTGGGTGAAGGAAAATTATTGGAAAAGGAGTATATCGAGCTTCTGCCACTTGGCAATTTTATCTGGGGTGAGATGAGTATTACTCCCTTTACCTTGATTACCCAACGCCAGCTCTGGGATGAGGCATTGAAATTCAAGTCAAAAACCGACATCAGCCAATTTGCCAGGGTTTATAGCCGCTTTAGTGATTATTCGGCATTTCAATCACTCCAGGTAGATGAAATCACTAAAATTATCTCCTCAATTGAGGCTTTTCTGGATGAAATCAAGACCAGTTATGATTCTAAAAATGGCTTAGAGCGGATTCTTTATTACCTGAAGGAACATAATGAGGTCAATTTGGATTATATTGCCTTCCAGAATCTATTGATTTTCTTTTCTCGATACGCCCAGGAGTATAACCGTATTTATAATTATCTCGGACATCCCCAGCTTTATATCCCGGCTAAGGAGGAATTCTCTAACCTGAGGCAAAAGAAGGAGCGACTCGACCTTGCCAACCTGAACAGGATTATCTTTAATGGTGAATTCGAGGCGGTGCAAAGCGATTATGGTGCGTTTATTACTGCCTTTATGGAGGTTTATAGCCAGCATCACCAGGATTATTATGCACAAGACTATTTTAGCCAGATAAAGGGATTTCGGCAGGAATTAGAATACAACCTTTTAGAGCGGCTGTCAAAGATAAACCTGGTTTCGGTAGAAAATGACCTGGTTCTGATAGAGCGACTGCTTTCCTCCGGACAAAGGGAATGCACAAGGAGATTAAACGAGGAGTTGGAGCTTAAGCCAATTTGTAGTTGTCAGTATCGTTTAGGCCAGGAGGCATCCTTTCCGAATCTGGATGAGGTGCGGGTAAAGATACGGCAGGGCATTGTGGAATATATTCAAGCACTTAAAGAGCCGGCTATCCGGGGACCACTGGAGAGTCATATCCGTGGTTTAAGTGAACTTGGTCGTGCAGAGGCAGAGGACTTGAGAAAACTTATTCAACTGGATACTACTAATCAGGAACGATTGATTACCCAGTTACGCTATTGTCTGACCGATAACCTGGTTGACCAATTAAATCAGGCACTTGAAGGCAGGCAACTGATTGTCAAGCGAAATCTGGAGGCTCTGGTTGACCGGATTGTCCAACGCAAATTCCCAAAGGCAAAATTAAGAAAATGCTTTGAAGATTGGCTGGACGGTGGTGAAAAACTTGCCGATGATGTTTATATCGCGGTTAGTTCAAGAAAAACAGAGTATGCCGGTTTACAGGAAATTATTAACGAAGAGGAGGAGAAATTTTTAGCCGGTTTCTGGTCGGTTTGTGCCTTAGCCCAACATAAAACCGTCGAGGAACTCAAGCAAAGCCTGTTTCTACGCACCGCCTACCAGATTGACCTAAGTAGGTTGGATGAGGTTATCCACAAGGGCAGGGAATTAATAAAACAGCCACAAATGATAAATCAGATTGAACTTGTCGAACAAAGGCTCAAGGACCAGAATCAAACCGAACAATTTTTAAAGGAACTGAATCTTGTGGGGAGGACTACCGATGAACTGTTACAACTCATCACAAAAGAGAAAATATTCAAGTCTGTGTCTAAAGAGGCCGTGCGGTTACTGCTGACCCAGTTACTGAGCGGGCAAAGCCATGAACCATTAAATATTGAGTGCCCAAGACCTGATTGGAAGCATCTTCAAATGGCAAATGACCTGTCTCAACTTCTAACAAGGATTGACTCCTACCCAAGGGAAATGGATATCCTCAATGCCTACATCAACCACATTTCACCCATTAACTTTCTCATCGAACGGCTGGCGGCTAACAATTTCCGTGAGGGAATTTTGGTTGAGGCCACCCTAAAGGAGCTTCGACAGAGGATTAATCAACTAACCAGGGAATATCAACAACGGTTTTCCGCAGAGTTGTCAGGGCATAAGCATTGGACAACGGCTGATTTTCTTAAACGGATATTTGCGCCTGCCCGGGCAAAATATCCGGAGGCAACCTGTTTTATACTTATCCTGGATGGCGGCCGCTGGGATGTGTTTGAGTATCTCCTGCCTGAGATAGTGGTCTACCTGCCTAATCACGAATTATCCACGCTCACCCCATTAGAGGCACTTGAGCCAACAACGACACAGATTAATCGCCAGGCATTAGTGGGAACACTCTTAGAGAAGGAGGAGGTTGCCTTTTATACCTATGGTGAGGGGATGAACAAGCGTGAGGAAATTAGCCAGGCATTGAATGATGAAAGTCTTATCAAGGTGTTTAACTTCAATTTTATTGATACGCGACTGCATAGTGCGGTGCTTGAACTTCCTGTCTTTTACGAGGAACTCGCCCTGGAGCTAAAAGCCAATATCCTGCCTTATTTCAAGAACTTACCTGCTCAAAGCATCATCTTCATCCTTTCCGACCACGGATTTTTATACCAGCCTTCAAAAAAGGAGCCTTACACCCACGGCGGCGCCTCAGCGTTTGAAAAGATTATTCCTTGCGGGGTATGGCTGCCGAAGGCAAAATTTACTTGACTTTCTGATTCGATTATGATAAAGTAAGATAATCTCACACAAAGGCGCAAAGACACAAAGAGGAAATATAGACTCACACGAAGCCACAAAGCCACAAAGATTTCTTTATTTCTATTTTATTTCTTTGTGTCTCTGTGCCTTTGTGTGAGGATACAAATAACATTTTTCAGTATTCTTTGATTCTAATATTAATTTTTTCTTGACAGAATATTTTGTTTATGCTACTCTCTAAATAGCCTAAAATATAATGCAATAATATCAAACTGCTAATAGGCAGTATAATCTAAGGTTATCCGCCATTGACGAGGAGGTGGACAGATGGAATTCACTTTGACAGACTATATTAATTGTGCTTTGGAGTCTGCTGAGTACGACAAACTTGAAGATGGTTCTTTTGCGGGACGAATACCAAAATGTAAAGGGGTAATTACCTTTGCAATATCTTTACGAGAATGTGAGTACGAATTACGCTCAACTTTAGAAGACTGGATTCTTGTAGGACTTAAGTTAGGACATCGTCTCCCAGTAATTAATGGAATAAGTCTTAATAGGAGGCCTCGTCGTGAGTCAATGGTCACCGTGTAAGCGGAGAGATTTTATTCGCCGATTGCATAACCTTGGATTTGATGGACCCTTTGCAGGCACACGGCATCACTTTATGACCTATAAGGAAGATCGTCTTACTATTCCATCAAATCGTGAATATTCTGTTCCACAACTGAAGATGATGATTCAAGAAACAGAATCTATTATAGGTCGAGAGATTGCAGTGGAGGAGTGGCTTGCCCTTTAAAAATACAAGCTCATCGGGTAGCACAATTTAACATAAGCTTAAATCTGATTTTGCTGATGGTTTGCTTATGAATTTGAGTATTATACAGTTTCTGGATAACATAACAATTCGGATGATATATAGAAACTGTATAATCTCTTGTTAGCTGTATTCCTCATAGGTAGTAGGATGAACCAATAGGTTTAGCAAGGAAGGAAACTATGCGAAAACTAAAATTATATTTGGATACTTCTGTCTGGAACTTTTTCTTTGCAGATGATGCACCAGAGAAAAGAGATATAACCAAAGGATTTTTTGATTCCATTAAAGAAGATATTTATGAGATATTCATTTCTGAAATAGTGATTAGGGAAATAAATAATGCCCCTGCTCCCAAGAGAAAAATCTTATTCGATTTAGTAAATGAATATGTCCCTGTGGAATTAGAGGTTACAGAAGAAGCAAATGAATTGACCGAGTTTTATATGGAGCGCAACATTATCCCAAAAGGCAAAAAAGATGATGCCTTCCATGTTGCTATTGCTACAGTTCACGAAATGGATGCAATTATTACCTGGAATTACCAACATTTAGCTAACTTGCGAAAATCTGAGTTATTTAATGGGGTTAATTTAGAAAGAGGTTATACTAAAAGATTAGAGATAGTGACGCCTATGGAGGTGAGTAGTTATGAAAGTTGATAAGTCGTTACAGGAAGTTTGGGACTGGAAAGATAAGGTTTATGAGAAGACGAAGCATCTTTCGGTAAGAGAAACAGCCAGAAAGATCCATGAAGATGTGCATCAGATTAAGAAAAAATACGGCTTAAAACTTAGGGGGGCAATTAGGGGCAGAGACAGGGTTGGACCTCGAATTGAGAATTAACTATCAAAAAGAAGAAAGGAAAAAGACGGCGGAGTGAATCTTTTTGCTAACCAATCAATGAAGCGGATTCGCTTCGCTCACCGCTTATTTCATCGTTAAGTGACAAAAAGGAAGTGTTGAATGAAACAAGCGGCAATATGTTTTTCCCTTCTTGCTTGTGTTATGGCTATACTGCTTCCAATTGCGGGATGCGCCAATGGACGCGTTGAAGAACTTGAAAATCAAGTCGCTGAACTTGAGTCCCAGATTGAAGATATCCGTTCTAATCTGAGTGACGCTGAGTCAGGTGTAAGCAGACTAAAGATTGGTGTGGATGATCTCGTTTCTGCTGTTGGTGAGTTTGGATATATGGATTGGAAAATTGTCGTTTTCAATGTGGCATCTGCCGTCAGCGAGGTCGAAAGTGTCACCAATAATGTCGAATCGGCAGTTGAGAATGTAGTTAGAGTTAGTGCAGGGCAATAGCGGGGTCAAAAGGCAATAGCGAGGATAAGTATTAAGAGTCAGACTACCATATAAAAAACAAGAACTTTTTTAAATTTTTTTAGCCTTGTTGAATACAACTTCCCCTTTCCCCAAAAATATAGCAATTTCAAGGCGTTTGAGGAGGGAATTAATATGTTCGGATGGATGCGTGTAAAATTTGTGGGTAAAGTGTAAAAAGAAATTATTCATTTTTGATTATAGTGGGGATTGGGGTCAAACCTTGAAAGCTGAATAAATGAACTATCTTTTCAGCCACTGACAGAAATTTACTTTTTTCGTCTGATTCATTTTGATGTTAGCAATTTATCTATTCCTTGTTTTGTAAAATGTGCATACTTGACCATTTTTTCCTTCTTTTCTTCCTGTCATCCCCCTATTCCGTTAAAGGGGGGAAAGATAGAGGCATCTGACCCCAACCACCCTTTTTAAAAAGTCTTACGAATATATCTACTATTTTGGGATCGAACTGACTACCGGAAGCATTTTCTATTCTTTTTAAAGCCTCATCGTAAGTTAATCTTTTACAATAAGAGCGATCTGAGGTCATAGCATCAAAGGCACCAGCTAGGGCTATAATCTTGCCTGACATGCGTCAGTTATTTGGGGGATAAAGTTTGTAGTAATCGTACGGTTGTTTTACTCGCTAAAGCGAGTTACTACGAACAAATTCCCCCCATTTCACTGACCCATTACAGGTTATAATAAATTTTTCTTGCTAAATACTAATTTGTATGGTAGAATATAACTATTAATAATTGTCAAGAGGAAATAAACAAGTTAATGAAAATATTGGTTACAGGTGGGGCAGGATTTATTGGCTCAAATATTGTTGATAGATTAATCAACCTTGGATATAAGGTAATTATAATCGATGATTTATCCACAGGCAAAGAGAGAAATATCAATCCCTCAGCTAAATTCTATAAATTGGATATTCAAGACCCTAAGATTGAAGATATATTCAGAGATGAACAGATAGATATTGTCAATCATCATGCCGCCCAAATAGATGTCCGTAAATCCGTTGCTGATCCTATGTTTGATACAAGGGTAAATGTGCTTGGCAGTATAAATCTTCTTCAACTATCTGTCCAATATAATGTCAAGAAATTTATTTTTGCCTCATCAGGCGGAACGGTATATGGTGAGCAAAAGGTTTATCCCGCACCGGAAGACCATCCTACCCAACCTATATGTCCTTATGGCATAAATAAGTTAAGCATAGAACATTATCTACATTATTATTGGACGGATTATAATCTTAATTATATCGTCTTACGATATGCAAATATCTATGGTCCAAGGCAAGACCCCCGGGGTGAAGCAGGTGTAGTGGCAATTTTCATAAATAAGATATTGAAAAACGAACAGCCGATAATCAATGGCGATGGGAAACAAACAAGGGATTATACCTATGTCGATGATGTCGTTGAGGCAAATATATTAGCCATAAATTCACCTGTTACAGGAATATTTAATATAGGTACCGGCATTGAAACCTCTGTTAACGAGTTGTTTTCTATGATAGTGAAGCTAATGAAGGTTAATGTTAAAGAGGTTCATGGACCTGCAAAGGATGGGGAATCAAGGCGCAGTTGTGTTGATGGAACAAAGGCAAAAGAAATCCTTGGCTGGCAACCAAAAATTAATTTCGAAGAGGGCATAAAACAAACCATGAAATATTTCGAGGGTGTCTTATTGTAATTCAGACAGTAGACCATAGACATTAGACTAATAGAAAAAAGTCTGCTGTCTAAAGTCTGAAGTTCAGTGTCTGAATCGAGGGGGTGTGATGAAAAATGGGTAAGGATATTAGAACTGTGGTTAATTTGGATAAAGATGGAGGCTTGAAGATAAGTGAGGATGCCTTAGTTATCTCTGGATTAAAGGAAAAGGTATATCTTCAGGCAGAGGAAGGCAAAATTATCCTCACACCTTTTGAGCCTAAAAATACAAGATATTGCCTGCGCATAATGGCTGATTCCATTTTACCGATAATCCAAAATTTAATCGAAGAAAAGGTAACGATAATTCGGTCGGAGTCTATATTACTTAACCGTGCTACCCTGTATCTGGCAAATGTAGAGACCACTAATTGTAAAAAATCCATAGATGAGATTTCTTTGGCACTTAAATCTATGTCCCAGGTCAAAAACAAAAAGGCTTGCCTCGTTACAGTCGAAGTATTTCCTAAATGGCAGGATATATCGGGATTAGTCCGCAAAGAGCTGGGGTTATGGCAACGCTCCCATTTCGGAACATACAAAGGCTCAAGAAAAACTCAAGAAACGAATATTGAGTATAATCTATCCTTAGATGGCACCGGAAATGCTCAAGTCCAGACTACCATTGGTTTTTTAGACCATCTGTTAAGTTCGATGACCAGACATGGGCTATTTGACCTCGAATTAAAGGTAATCGCCTCTGATACCAAACAACTTGTTGATCTTCATCACACGATTGAGGATGTGGCTATTGTTTTAGGCACTGCATTCAAATCTGCATTAGGGATAAAAGAAAAGATTGTGCGCATTGGTCAGGCAAAGGTGCCTTTTGATGATGTGGTAGTAGATGTGGTTGTGGATTTAAGTGGTCGGGCATCGTTGAACGACCATTCTACCACCAGGACCGGCTTTTTTAAATCATTTAAAGAAGGTGTGGGTGAAATAAAACCAAAAGAGATTAAGCATTTTATAGAAACCTTTGTCAATAAATTCGAGATAAATATGAGTATCGGATTATTAGTCGATGGGGATGGACATCACAAATTAGAGGCATTATTTAAGGCTATGGGTTTGGCTATTGGGCAGGCAAAAAAGATGGCGGATGAATTGGCAGATATGCTCATGAGCACTAAAGGGGTCTTAGAGTAATAATTATCAATTATTAATTGATAATTGTTTGGAGGTAAATGAATGGTATTGGATTTAAGCAGTCTTGAAAAAGCGATTACCACTATGGAACAAACATTTGAGCGTTCGGAAAATGAAGATTTTATGAACGCACAGGATGAAATAACGCAGGATGCAATTCGGGCTGGTGTTATTCAATATTTCGAAATTACTTATGAACTTTGCTGGAAATTTATTCAACGCTGGATTCGCGAAAACAGAACACCGGAAGAAGCAGATCATCTCCGTACTCGCAAAGAGCTTTTTCGTCTGGCTGCCCGTTACGGATTGATAACAGACCCTGTGCCCTGGTTTTCGTATGGGGAGGCACGAAATATTACCACCCATACCTACAACGAAGAAGACGCTGTATCGGTTTATGAAACTGCCGGTAGGTTTTTAACAGACGCAAAATTTTTGCTGGAGCGGCTGAAAGAAAAAAATGATTAATCTGGAAGATAAATATCTTGATGAAGTAAAACGCATTTTAAATAAATATGTTCCTGCTTGTGAAGTCCGCGTTTTTGGGTCGCGGGTAAGCGACAATGCCCAAAAATATTCCGATATGGATTTGGTGCTGGTTGCCAAAGAACAAATTGACTGTCGCAAGATCGAAGAAATGAAGAACGCTTTCTCAGAATCCAACCTGCCTATCATGATAGATATAATAGACTGGCATACCATTACCGAATCCTTTCGTGATGTGATCAAAAAAAGGTTTGAGGTCATTCAGAAACCAGATTTATCTCAGAAGTAATGCCTGACCCCTTAAAAGAATTTTTTGAATAATCCCTTAACCTCCTCCTTTGCCTTTTCCTTTACCTTTTCCTTGATTTCTTCTTCCTGGGAGGATATTATTTCTTTAATCTCTTCCTTTTTTTCTTCAATTTTTTTCTCGAATTTTTCTTTGATTTTATCTGCTTCCTCTCTGATTTCCGATTCAGCCTTTTCTTTAATTTCCTCCTGTTTCTCGCTAAAACTTGGGTCTTTAAAATTACCTTTGATTCTAAACCGTACCCCCATTCTTCCTTTTTCATCACCTAAAAAGGGAATAAATCTACCCAATTTAGCTATCTGGTTTCCCAATCGCCCCGGGAAGGTAGCCGTTACCTTAAAATCCATATCTAAATCAAGGGATATTTCACCGCTGGCTAATAATCTAATTAATTTACTTCTTAATTCAAAGTCATCCGTTGATATTATTCCATCGGTGATATCAAATGTCCCCAACATGTAGCATCCGTCCAGATTACGAATTATACCTAAACTAAGGAAGGTAGCCAGCCTATCCAATATCTTCAATTCTTTTAGTTTAGCCTCTTTTAATTCTACTGCCCCCTGTGCCTCTAAATTTTCTTTTAGGTCGTTTATTTCAAATCCTACTCCTTTTAAATCTACATCCATGCTTAATTTACCCCGAGCAATCTTTCTATTCCCTTTGAAACCGGCAATTATATCTACAATATCAAGTTGATTTGCCTTAACGGACATAGAATATCCCGGCAATTCACCAGTTAAATCTATCGTGCCGGAGGATTCGAGCACTCCATTGGCGGCATTACTTTTTAGTAACCTGAGCATCAGGACATTCCTGACCCATCTAAAATCAGCATAAAGCTCACTACCTGAAATCTCTCTGAAAGCCCATTTTTGGACATTAATTTTCCCCTCCACATCTAAATCAATAGGTTGCTTTACGGTAAATAGTTCACTACAGTTTTCTATTATTTCATTTAAGATAAGTTGTTTTGAACAGAAGGTAAGATTGACCCTGGGATTTTTAATGTTGGGAATCTCTGCCTGAATATCAAAATCAGAATTACCAAATTCTCCGGTCAAAGATAATAATTTTAAATCTGTATCGGTGAATCGCAATTCTAAATTGAGATTTTTAATAGGCTTTTTGACTATATCGTATTTTATCGTACCATTTGTTACAGTTACTACCCCCAACATCTGCAATTTTTCATCTGACCGCCCGGTTAGGGCTACATTTATCCTACCTTTACCTGCAATCTTTAATTTATGCAGGGGTATGGGGATTAATTTGGCTATGTTTGATAAAGAAAACTCATTACTTCTCAACTCCAGATTGATTGTTTCATCTTTAAGTCCGCCTGTAACTTCAGCGTTTAAATCAGCTAAGGTGAGTTTAGCCGTAACTATTTCTATCAATCCTAAATCCAGGTTGAGGTCAACACCTCCTCTAAGTTTAAAATTAGTTCTACGGTCTCCAATTTTACCGGCAGATACCTTGAAACTAATTATTCCTTCTCTTTTAGCCAACCCATCGATTTGACCATCAATCTTTTCAACGGATGTTTTTATGTTATGAAGAGCCTCATCCAGGAGATACAGACTGCCCTTTTTGACTACTATTTTGTCGAGTTGAAGGGAAAATTTACCCTCTTCCTTTTCAGTTTTTTTTGTTTGCCATAAATTTTTAACATTCCATTTATCAGCCTTATTCCGCTCGATAGAAACCGTTGGCTCAACAAGGATAAGTTCGGTAATTATCACCTGTCTTTTTAGTAAAGGCAAAAATTTATATTTTAAAATAAGGGATTTATTCTCAAGTAATGATGGACCCTTAAACCCCTTTTGATTATGGACAATAACATCTTTTACCTCAATTCCTTTAAAAATGCTGATTCTTATTTCGCCAATTTCTACCTTTCGAGCCAGATTTTTCTCTAATTCCCTGGTGATGAATTGGGTTAAATTAGTCGAAGAAATAGTGATAAAGGGAAGGATAATAATCCCAATACTCAAAATTATAACAATTATAATAATAAAGGTCAAAAATTTCTTTAGCATGTCTTTTCTTTTATTATAACATTAGTTTATATTTCTTGCAAGTATTTTTTAGAAAAGGGTGCGTGTAAAATTTGTGGGTAAAGTGTCCAAAAAGGTAAAGGTAACTGTTCAGCCAACTGCAAGTTTTTCATTATAAATAACTGTAAATTGT
>SBAY01000383.1 GCA_005239945.1 Nitrospira sp. | reverse complement strand
TCCACATACGAGGTATGTCCTCTGGGAGTGTTTCTACTTCCAGGGGAGAAGGTTTTAAAGACATACCTTGGTGTGGCTAAAGCGATAAACCTCCTTTTCTAACCGTTAGGTTGGGATTTGGTTGCGGCTCTGCTGCACTGTGTAATCTGTGGATTTTTATTCTGTGGATTTTTCCCTTGACATTTATCTGTATTTTAAGTTATATTAATAGCATGCGGAAAATTTGTGTCATTACAGGTTCAAGGGCAGAATATGGCCTACTCTCACCCGTGATGCGGGCTATTCAAGAACACCCGAATTTAGAGTTGTTGCTTATCGTTACCGGTATGCATCTGTTGAAAAGATTCGGGCAGACAGTAGATGAAATAAAAAAGGACGGATTCAAGATAGACGCAGAGGTGCCGGTCTCTGAAGATGACAGTTCCACTGCTTTTGGTCAGGCTGTCATTGGTATCTCAAAGGCTGTTAAACGAATTAGCCCTGATTTTGTCCTGGTTTTAGGGGATAGGTTTGAGGCATTAGCCGGGGCCATTGCCGGCGCGGCTAACAATATTGCTGTGACTCATATCCACGGCGGGGATGTAACCACCAGCGGGCATATCGATGAATCCATCCGTTATGCCCTGACTAATTTTGCCCATTTGCATTTTGCGGCGACTGAACAAAGTGCTCTTCGAATCAAGCAGTTGGGAGAAGAAGAGTGGCGTATCCATCTGGTGGGTTCTCCGGCCCTGGATGCTATTTTATCCGCTGATCTGTCTGCACCCCAGGAGGTTATTGGTAGCCTGGGCCTGGACACGGACAAACCCATAGTGGTGGTGGTTCAACATCCGGTTAGCCTGGAGGTTAAAGAAGCGGGTTGGCAGATGGAACAAACTATGTCCGCCATTAAGCATCTGGACTGCCAAACAATAGTTATCTATCCCAATTCCGACCCTGGCAATAAAGAAATGATTGAGGTAATTGAGCGGTATAGCGGTCTACCGAATATCCAGATTCACCAAAACCTGAAACATTCGGTCTATCTTGGGCTTTTAAAAACTGCCTCGGTTTTAGTGGGCAATTCAAGTAGCGGGATAATCGAAGCCCCATCTTTTGGGTTGGCGGTAGTTAATGTCGGTTCAAGAAATGTCGGTCGTGAGCATGCAGAAAATGTTATCTTCGTTGATTACGACAAAAACCAAATAATAGCGGCCATTAAAAAAACATTATTTGATAAGGAATTCAGGGAGAGGGTAAAAAATTGCACCAATCCGTATGGTGATGGAAAATCCTCACAACGGATTGAGGAGGTATTAGCCACTATTCCTATCGATAAAAAATTACTCAAAAAACAGATTAGGTAGGAGGGCTGAAGGTTATTAGGCTGAAGGTAGAAGAGACTATTAGAATACTTCAGCCTTCTTTCCTTCAGCCTTCTTATGATTTTCTATTGACAAAGCTAAGATATTGTGCTAAAATTAGGTTTAAAAGATGCAGGGATTACAATTAATATTAGTCAGTATCATATCTGTTGTCATTACTGGTGGGCTATCATTAGCGGCAGAAGACGGCGGGAGCATGAGTCCGTTTATCCTGGGAGCAGATGCCCGAGCATTAGGTATGGGTAAAGCCTATGTTTCGATTGCTGGCGGACCTTCTGCCCTGTACTGGAATCCTGCAGGATTAAGCCAGGCTAACCAGAAAGGCTTTAGCCTTCTGCATTCCAACCTCTTCTGGGATACAAGTTATGACTTCATTGGTTATTGCGAGCCTACAGCACGCTCAGGGGTTTTTGGATTAGGGGTCCTCAGACTTAATGTGACGGATATCGAAGAACGAGACGCTCGAAACAATTTAATCAATCCCTCACTAGAAAATGAGCAATTGCAATACATTTTCTCTTATAGCCAGGAACCTCTCCCTTCATTTTCTTATGGACTGAGTTTGAATCTCCATACCCATAAACTCTATTCATATTCCGCTACGGGTGTAGGTTTGGATGTCGGCTTCCTCTATCACCCTAAGGAAAGATTCGATGGTTTGGCGATTGGTGTCAATCTACAAAACCTGTTAGAGCCAACCTTGAAATTAAAGGATGAGACTACCAAATATCCGATGAATCTAAAAGCCGGTATCTCCTATCAGCAACAATTGCTCAATAAATTGGGTGATGAGTTTATAATTTCCATAGATGTGGACAAATCAAGATTGACCGAGTTGAAGCGACACATAGGCATGGAGTATTCTTTTTATAAAATGTTGAGCCTGCGGGCAGGATTGGACGAGAGTGATTGGACCTGTGGATTTGGGCTCGGGTATAAAGGATTTAGATTCGATTATGCCTATGCTGGTCAGGAATTAGATGATACCCATAAATTTGCTGTGAATCTATCCCTTGGACAGACGGTAGAAGAGATGCGTCAGAAGCTAAGAAACAAGGAAGAAAAGGAGATAAATAAAAGGTTAGAAGAGGAATTAGCCAAAAGGGAGCAACTGCAAGCCCAACTTGTCTTGACTAAAGGGAAGGAGTTTTTCGAGACCAAACAATATAAAGAGGCGATTATCCAGTTTGAGCGGGTGCTTGTCTGGATACCGGAGCATAGCCAGGCAAATCAATATCTGGCACTTTCCAGGGAAGAGTATCAAAAAAAAAGGATAAGGGATGAGATTACTCATCATTTAGAAAAAGGACAAGGACATCTCGATAACAAGGAATATCTTGATGCCGCTTTGGAATTCAAACAGGCATTGGTTTTAGATCCGGCTAATCTACAGGCTTTAGCCTCATTAGCCACGGCAACTGAAAATATCAAATTAGACATACGAAGGTTTGACAGACTCAATCAATATTTTAATCGTGGGGTAGAGGCATATACCAATTCAAGATTGGCCGAGGCTGTTATTGCCTGGAAACAGGTGTTGGAACTCGACCCAAATCACCAGGAGACCTTAGAATATATGAAAAAAACAATGGTTAAGTTGAAGGAAGAGATAAATAGACATATTCTGGTGGGTAAAGGGTATCAAAACAAAAAAATATGGGATAGGGCTATGGAAGAATTTGAGAAGGCATTATTATTGGACCCGGAAAATAAGGAGATAATGGAATTAATTAAAGAGACTAAAGGACAGGCAGAGCATAGCCTGAGAATGGTTAAAACCCAGGAAGCTCGGGCATTAGCTTATTTAGATGAAGGGATTGAATTATATGGTAATGGGGAATATAGGGAAGCAAATATAAGATTTCAGAAGGCACTCAGCCTGAATAAAAACCTTATGGAGGCACAGGTTTATCTTGACAAATCTAAAGCCAAATTAAGTGAATCAAAGAAAAAAGAACTCTCACCTCAATTAACCAGGCAATTAACTACTGCCTATGATAATGGGTTGAAATATTTACAGCAACAGAAGATTACCCTGGCCATAAAACAATTAGAATTCGTTTATGAACATGACCCTCAGTATCGAGAAATCAAGTTGTATTTAATCAAGAGTTATTTAGTCGCCGGTATGGAGCATTATACTACCGGCAGATTCTCGGAGGCAATCAATACCTGGCAAAAGGTACTTCAGCTCGACCCTGAAAATCAAAAGGCGCTCAGCTATATCAATCGGACAAGGACAGAGTTAGTCAGGATTGAGGAGATAGTAGGAAGGTAGGAAGGTGGTGGGAAGATAGGAAGGTAGGAAGGCTGAAGGCTGTTAGGTTATAGAGTTTCTTCCTACCTTCAGCCTAAATACCTTCAGCCTTCTTTTACAAGAGGAAGAAATCAATGATTAAAGCAGTAATTTTCGATATGGATGGGTTAATGGTAGATACTGAGCCGTTATATTCGAAGGCAATGAACCAGGTAGCGCAAAAACGGGGTAAATGTTTTACCCTGGAGATAAAACAAAAGATGATGGGAAGACTGGCTATCGAGAGTTTGACGATATTTAAAGAAACACTCGGCTTAACTGAGTCCGTCCAGGAGCTTTTAGAGGAACGGGAAGGAATTTATGGAAATCTTCTAAGACAAGGGGTAACACCTATGCCGGGTCTTTTTGAACTCATTGAACTACTAAATAAAATGGGTATCCATAAGGCAATTGCCTCCTCCTCGAAAAAGCAATGGATTGATTTAATTATCGATAAGTTAGGGTTCAGGAATGAATTTGAGGTAATAGTTTCTGGACAGGAGGTCGAGCGTGGTAAGCCAAATCCTGACATTTATTTATTAGCGGCTCAAAAATTAAATCTTGATGCCGCAGAATGTCTTGTTTTAGAGGATGCCATCTCAGGTGTTCAGGCGGCAAAAGCGGCTAAAATGAAATGTATAGCCGTCCCAAACCAATTTACACAAGGACTCGATTTTCCCCAGGTAGATCTGATAGTGAATAGTTTAAAAGAAATTGATGAGGAATTATTGAACAAACTATGATTGATTTGCCAAAGCCAGCCAAAGACGCTGGGTAATGGGTCAGTGAATTGGGGAAAAATTGTTTAGCGAAAGGTGTATTCTGTTTTAGCGGAGTGAACTTTACACACCCCTAACCCAATAGTGTTTGGAATGAGTAGTTCTATTTTGGACATATCCTACCTTTACCAATCCCTTGTTCCGTTAGGAACATAGTATCAGTAGCAAATAACCATAGTTATACGCCTTGTCATGTTTGTGATGAGCGAGCAAGTGGTCAATAGTCAAGTTTGGCTCGCTCACCCTGTCAGTATGCTTTCAGCAAATCTAGTGCTCTGTCACGCGTGATTTGATAGATAGGGAACAGTTCATTTTTATCTTTTTTTTATGATTTCTTGCAGAAATTAGAAATTGGAAATTGGGGAAAATAGATACGATTCTCCTCTCTTTTCCTAATTTCTACTTTCCAATTTCTAATTTCAAT
>SBAY01000257.1 GCA_005239945.1 Nitrospira sp. | reverse complement strand
ATTAAGGGGAGAGAAACCGTTCAGTGAACAGTGGAGAAATTTCCTTTTAAAAAAGGTGGGCACAATATCCTCAAACTCGTTGAGGCTTCCAATGCCATGAGGAACGGAAGCCCGAACTTGTTCGGGGAAGATGTCCTCAAACTCGTTGAGGCTTCCAACATCCGTTCTTGTGGGTACTTTCCAGCAATTACTTCACACATCGGTAGTTTTAGTCAATGCCAGGGCATAGACCTTTGAGGCACCTGCTTGCTTGAGCACCTGACTACATTCATTCATTGTATTACTATCATATAGCTCATCTACCAGTAATATTTTCTTACCCTTCAAATTAGTTTGAGAAACAAAGGCATCTAGAACATCCCTAATTTTTTGCTTGCTGGTTTTTCTCTCTTTTTGCGGCAGGGTTTCCCTTGTTTTTATTAAAATATCTAACGCGGATTTCAGGCCAAATGTTTTGGTCATAATTTCGGAAATAGGTCCTATAAGTCCTATATAACCTATTCTTTCTTCTGGCACAGGAATGATATAATCTACCTCTAAAAATTCCTTTAATTCATCCTTTGAATTTAGAAAATCCTTTATTTGTTCGACGATATCATAGGCTAATCCCTTTTGTGAACGATTCTTGAACAGATAAAGCATTTTGCCCATTTCAGTAAAGGTCTTTTTTCCATCTATAACCCTTGATGGACAATCAATCGCTATCCCTTTATCGAATTTGCCTGTTAATACCAGGCTTCTACTTTCTTTAATAAATCTTGCTATCTGCTGAGTATCTACCTCTTTTTCCAACTCTATGATTTTTATACAATTATCGCAGGAGCTGCACCTGACATCATCAGGGGGTTCGATATCTTTGATATCTTTGATATCGTTGATATCGTTGATATCTTCGCCAAAATATCTCTTTAAGTAATTTGTTCTACATTCCGGGGTTTCGGCATAAATAACCATTTTATCCAATTTTTTATATTTAGCCAGATTAAGGTCTTTTATCCCAAATTGTTCCTCGGAAACACCTTCAAGTATTGCACTCGTATTAGTCAATTCCAAAAACCAGCCTGGGGCAATTATTTTATAATCAAGTAATTTTTCAAACTGTTTGTCTAGGATAGATTCAAATAATTTATCGGGCAAAATACCATTTTCCTGGCTGAATAATAATAAGTCAATCAAACCAGTCAAACCTGTCGGACAGGTCTGACTGGTCTGATTGATCTGAATTTTTTTAGGGACATCCGGGTATCTCTTTATAAAGCCTAATTTTTCAAGAAAGCTGATACCTACCCTTAATTTTGTCTTATCGTAACCGGATACCCATTCAAATTCAGTCTCTTCAATCAACCGAAAATTTCCAATCCCATCAAAATTCTCGATTGTCTTAAGCAATTTCAATAAATCCTCTTTAGAAAGAAGGCTATTTTTAATAAACCATTCCTGGAGTTTGCGGTCATTTTCCAGATACAAAAGGATGCAATACGCATCGTTCCCATCTCGTCCTGCCCGACCGGCCTCTTGAATATACTCCTCGATACTCCCCGGCAGGGTGTAGTGGATAACAAATCTTATATCCCTTTTATCAATCCCTAATCCAAAGGCGGAGGTAGCACAAATTATCTCCAGACCATCATTCGACATAAAATCTTCCTGAATCTGCCTTTTTGAGACATTATCTAACTGTCCATGATAAAAGGCGGCTTTTTTACCTAAACTCTGCAAAAACGAGGTAACAAATTCTGCCTCTCGTATCCTGCCTGTATAAATAATCCCTTTACCCGGAATCGTCTCTATAAGATTAGCGAGCTTTCTTAATTTATCCTCATCATCTACTACCTTAATGACATCGAATTTAAGATTTTTTCGTTCAATACCTTGCCGGATTCTCACTGGCTCTTTGAGGTTAAGTCTTTTGATAATATCTTCCTGGACATCTTCGGTAGCCGTAGCCGTAAATGCGGAGACACACGCAGGTTGAAGCTCGTTAATGACCTTACTCAAACACAAATAATCAGGTCTAAAATCATGCCCCCATTGAGATAGACAATGTGCCTCATCAATGACAAAAAGTGATATCTTTACCTGACTCAAGTAATTTAGAATCATCCTGTTTCTTAATTGTTCCGGAGAGATATAGACCAATTTCAGGGTATTTATGTTTTCAAGTAGAGCATGTTGTTGTTCGATAGTAATCAATGAATTAATATAGGTAACATTATTTATCCCGCGTTTTTTAAGGTTATCGACCTGGTCTTTCATTAAGGCAATCAAAGGCGAGATAACCAGGGTAATCCCATCCAATAGTAATGCCGGCAACTGAAACATTAGTGATTTACCATAACCGGTAGGTAAGATAGCCAGGATGTTTTTACCTTTCAGGATGTTGGTAATTACCTCTTCTTGGGCAGGACGAAATTCACTAAAGCCAAAATACTTACTCAGGCTTTCTTTAATCCTGACCGATTGCTCTTCTTCCCCAA
Source organism: Nitrospira sp. (assembly GCA_005239945.1). Taxonomy (GTDB): domain Bacteria; phylum UBA9089; class CG2-30-40-21; order CG2-30-40-21; family SBAY01; genus SBAY01. The sequence goes on along the minus strand of SBAY01000257.1, from coordinate 13,377 downwards.
ATATAGAATCTATTTTTTCTAATAATGCCTTTAAATTACTCATAATAATGGTTAACCTATCCTATCTTGTTATAGCCATCTTACTTATTTTTTGCAGCGTCTTACCCTGGTAGGTTACAGTTACTCGATAGAGATAGACGCCACTGGCAATATCTTTAGCGTCCCACTCTATCTTTGCTATCCCTTTATCCGAAGAAAGGATATCTTCCCTCTTTTCTTCCCAGATTAATTCACCAACAATGTTATAGACTGCTACCTGCATATCTACGGGAACACCGTCAAGGTTGGTTTTAGCACAAATAGTCGTTTTCCCGGAATGTGGATTGGGATAGTTGAAGAGCTCAAGGGAATCTAATGATTGGGTAGTTTGAGGGGAGGTGGGAGGTCTTGGTTTTACTATAGGGCCAGACTTTTGTAATGTTGGAGTTCCCAGGGCTAAAACCTCCATTGTATCTTTAGCCTCAAAGCAATATTCATACTTATTACTTACCACTCCTAATTTTAAAATAAAGTAATAAATCTTGCCGGTTTTATAATCACCTCCAGATTCAGGTGCCATTTTGATATTTCCCAATTGGATGTCATTATTAAAAATATAGACCTTAGGATACCCTGCTGCCGGTGCATCACCGTTTTCATCTTTGTATTTCACCTTGAATGTAAAATATGTTTGACCAGTAATTCCTTCCTCAGGGTCCAATCCATCTGTTTGAAAATTAGGACTACCTGCCCACTCCAATTTTGGGGCATGACTAACCTTTGGACCGATTTTAAGTGTCGTAAAAGGTCCCCCTGCCACTGCCCCTTTATTATCTTTAGCATAAAATTTATACTTATAAATACCAACATCATTTAGACTGATGGTGCTGGTGTAAGTGGCACCTTTAAAATAACCACCATTGAGATAACTCATACTGTAAGTTCCCAGCCCATACGGTTTATTATCCTTATAAATAATAACGGCGGGATACCCTGGCGCTGGTGGATTAACATTCATATCCAGATAGGCCACATGAAAGGTAAAAATTCCAGGGGAGGCGGCATTAGGTTCGACTCCATCGCTATAATATTCCTTTTCTCCAGTGGAAAATAAAAGAGGTGCAGAATTTGGTCCATCTACCCTTGGCCCAGCATGAGGTATAATTGGTTCACCTATGGCCACCACATTATTACTATTTTTAGCCTCAAAATAATAACTATATGCCTCACTGGCATAAACAAGGGAAATATCATGAAAAGAATATGCTACCCCGTTAGAATAGTTGTCTCCACCTTCCTTTGTGAGGATATATCCAGGATAAATAATTACACCTCCGATACAAATATAAAGTTTTGGATACCGATCTGCCGGCGGAAGATTATTTATATCCGTATAAAGTATTTTATAAGTAAATTTATTCGTTGTTTGACCTGGGTCTGGATTAATCCCATCTGTTCCAAATCCCTCTTGCTGGACCCAGCTTAATGTTGGGGCATCACTTACCCACGGACCAAAGTTCACTGAGGTCATAACTTGAGCCGAATGAATATCCCTTGCCTCAAATTTATAGGTATAAGTCCCTTCCGAAAAATTAGTCGAAAAAGTATATAACTTTCCATCCGTATAAGTTCCATCTTTTGTGTCAACCGGATCCATCGTAATAGGACTATTCTTTATAGGAATTCCTTGAGAATAGATATATAATTTAGGGTAACCTCCTAAAGGTGGATGGTTATCTTTATCTATATATGCAATTCGGTAGGTATAGACGGCTCTTGTTGTCCCGTAATCAGGCTCAATGCCATCATTCATATATCCCGACTCCCTTGTCCAGTTAAGGGTAGGTGGATTATTGACCGGGGGACCAGTATTAAGTTGAATTTTACCAACCGCCTCCATCCCGAGAGAATCTTTGGCTATGAATTTATATTTGTAGTCAAGACTACTTTCAGGAAATTGAACCCAGTAATAATATAATTTACCATCTGTATAAGTCCTATCTTCACCATCTACCTTATTCATGGTATATGTGCCTAAGACTGTGTTCCCTTTGTAGATAGCTACCTTTGGATACCAATCTGCGGGGGGATTGTTATTATTATCCGTATAATTTATTTTGTAGGTAAATAGGGTGTCTGAATTACCTGAATTGGGATTAAGACCATCGGTTCCAAACCCTGGTTCCTGCACCCAGTCTAAAATAGGTGCATCGGTTACTACCGGTTTATCTTTAAGAGAGGTTGGTGTGCCAATAGCCTGGATTTGATAGCTATCCTTTGCCTCAAAAAAATACGAATAAGTCCCGAGCGGTAAACTGATTTCATATTTGTATATGCCGGCATTAAGCGGATTCATACTAAACGAACCCACAGGTGTATTGCCTGAATAGATATGTAATCTTGGGAAGCCTGAATATGGTGGGTCGTTATCCGCATCCTCGTATTTAACTTGATAGGTGAACTTAGTTCCCTGGGTACCCACTTCAGGTTCTAGGCCATCCTGTGTCCAGCCGGGATTTCCACTCCAGGATAATACCGGTGCCCTACTTACATCCGGGGCATCCTTTGGTAGGGTAGGTGCTCCAGATGCCTTGATACCCCAGATATCCTCTGCCTCAAAGAAATAGGTGTAATCCCTACCTGTGCCTTGCAGTGTTTGCACAAAATAATAATCCTTACCATCAATACAATTCTGGTCTGATTGATTGACCTCAAACATAGAAAATGGGCTTCCTGGAATCTCGACACCTGTTTTAAGGATATGCACCTTTGGGAAATTTTGCTTAGGCAGGTCATTATTGGCATCGGAGTAAGTAACTTTATAGGTAAATTTAGTTCCCCAGGTACCAAGTTCCGGATGAAGCCCATCAGTGCTGTAGTTTTCTTCCTGCACCCAATTTAGTTTTGGGGTATCCGTAATTACCGGTGCATTCGGTCTTGTGGTTACTGGTTCATTTCCCACGGCAAAGACACCGACGGCATCCTTTGCCTCAAAGAAATACTCATAATCCTTACCTGTCCCCGTTAGAACACAGAGATATTCATATTCCTTGCCATCGGCATAGATTGTATCTCCAGGAAGGGTCTCTTGCATCGTAAAGGGACTACCGGCTATCTCTTTGTTCGCCTTCAAAATATGAACCTTAGGATATCCTGAGGCAGGAGGTTCGATGTCGGTGTAGCAAACTCGATAGACAAAAGGAGTCGTAGCCGAACCTGCCTCCGGGTCAAGGCCATCGGTGATATAACCGGGTTTATTTACCCAATTTAATACCGGGGCTATTGTTACCTTAGGACCATTCTGAATAAATGTTGCTGTCCCTGTTGCCGGTATGCCGCGATTACTTTCAGCCGCAAACCTATAAGTGTAGGTGCCAATCCCGAGGGAGAAAGAGCAGGAATATAATTTACCGTCCTCGTAATTTGTATCCGGGCCCTCTTGAACCATAGTCCATGGGCTACCGGGTATTTCAACACCGAGTTTAAAGATATGTAGTCGTGGTGAATTTGTGCCTGGTGGTTCATTAGTCGTATTCACATACGAGATTCGATAGATAAAACTCGTTCCTGGTGTCCCAAATTCAGGTTCTAATCCATCCTCCATATAACCAGGGGAGTCTTTTATCCAGTTAAGTATTGGCTCGCTGGTTACATTTGGTGCTGTTATAGCTGTTGTAGGTGTTCCTGCGGCATAAACCCCATAGGTATCCTTTGCCTCGAAATAATAGGTATAATCAGTGCCTGCAAAGATTAATTTCTTGAAATATTGATACTCTTTACCATCCCGATAATCTTTATCACTCCCATCCACTGGTGTAAGTTGAAATGGGCTATTTTCTATCTCCATACCTTTTTTAAGGATATGAACCTTAGGATACCCGTCTGCGGGCGGGTCATTTTCATTATCCTGATATTTAACCTTATAAGTAAAGATTGTTTCATTGGCTACGCCTGTTTCCGGATTCAACCCGTCTGATTGAAAATCACCTGTTCCAGGCCATTGTAATTGCGGTGGATTGCCAATCCCTGGACCCGGGATAAAGGAGGTTTGTGGAGATGAAAGACAATCAGCCCCTTTGCTATCCTTTGCCTCGAATTTATATTTATAATTTCCATTCTCCATTAGGGTGATTTTATAACGATACAATGCCCCACTACTAAAAGTACCGGATTGCCTTTCCATCGTATAGGTGCCTATAAAAATTTGGTCTTTATAGATATGAAGAAGTGGATAACCCGGGTAAGGCTCATCACCATTTAAATCCTTATAGATGATTAAATAGGTGAATTCTGTTCCTGATGTCCCGGCTTCAGGCTCTAAACCATTAGATGTATATCCCGGCTGGTTAGCCCACATCAGCATAGGTCTTAAATTCTGACCTGTTACCTCAGGTCCCAATTGTCTGGTGGTCGGCGTCCCATTTGCTATTTTGCCCTGTCCATTTTTGGCTATAAAATAATAGCTATATTTTGTGCTGGCCATAGGTAATCTTATCGGATTGGTGAGATAGATTACCCCTTTTTGATAGTCAATTACCCCCTCTGGACGCATCATGACACCATTTGGGTATAAAGGAGATATTACCCCATCGATTAATATGTAGAGCCTGGGATAACCAGGTGTCGGTGGAGAATTATTGACATCTCTATATTTGACTTTATAGGTAAAAAAACTATTTGTCGTGCCACTGCCCGGGTTCACTCCATCCTCTAAATACGGTTCTTGCCCAACCCATTCCAGGACAGGTACATCAATAAATAATGGTCCTGTCCTTTGGGTTGTTGGCTCACCAGTGGCAAAAAAACCATTAGTATCCCGGGCGATAAATTGATATGAATAAGTCCCTGGCGCAGGTAGATACTTAGCCAATTTATATCGTTTTCCATTGGTATAAGTCGTATCTGTCGAACTAACCTCTACCATCGTAAACGGACTATTTGAAATTTTTTGCCCATTACATGAAATCTCTACCTTAGGAAAACCATTTAACGGTGGTTCATTATCCATGTCTGTATAATCAACCATATAAATAAACTCCGTGCCCATTGTTCCAAGTGGAGGACTCACCCCACTCTGGACATAGTCTCCTTGACCGACCCAGGTCAAGAAAGGCACATTACTTATCAGTGGTCCAGGTTGTTCCCAGGAAACAGGTTGACCGATTGCCTTTGCCCCATAAATATTTTCTGCCTCAAATTTATAGGTATAGCTACCCGAGGGAAGCAAACAGGCTATTTTGTATGTTTTACCATCAGTCCAATCATCATCGAATATATCCTCTTCCTGCATCCCAAAGGAGATGTAAGGTTGATGATTCAAGAGGATATTGACCCTGGGTGAGCCTGTCCCTGGTGGCAGATTGCCATGGTCCTGATAAACTATCCTGAAGGTAAACTTGATTCCTGGTGTGCCGACCGCCGGGTCCAAGCCATCCGTCATAAATTCACCTACACCTACCCAGGTTAAGGATGGGATAGAGGTAACATCTGGTCCAGAATGAAAAATAGTTGGACTGCCCAAGGCATAGAGCTCACTGGTATCCTTAGCCTCAAAGCGATAGATGTATCTCCCTGGACCGGCAAATTGGTAAAAATACTCATAAACCTTACCATCAGTATATTGTTTATCTTGAGTGTCTGCCTCAAGCATCTGGGTGTAGAGGACATCCACATCGTTTTTTTGGATTTGTACCTTAGGAAATCCTGTTAAGGGAGGGTCGTTATCCTCATCAGAATAAATGACGCGATAGGTAAAGGTAATGTCCATAGTTCCCATTTCCGGTTCCAGCCCATCATCGATAAATCCTTCCTGTCCAAACCAGTCTAATTTTGGACAACCGCTAACCTTTGGCCCTGACATAAAAGAAGATGGGGGATATAATACCTCTCCTCCGTATTCATCCTGGGCTCCAAATTGATATTGATACTGGTCTTTTTCCGTAAGGGAGGTAGAATAGGCATAAATTGCCCCTTCAAGAAAATTTCCGGAAACAAGATTCATGGTTACGGTAGCCATTAAAACCGCATTTTTATAAATATAGACTAAGGGATAATTATTGTCAGGATGGTCGCCATTTCCATCCATATAGCGTATTTGATAAGTAAATTTAGTCCCGGGTGTGCCGACCGCCGGGTCCAAACCGTCTGAGATAAAACCTGGATTGGGTGACCAGAGTAGGACTGGTTTAAAATTATGTCCATCAACTATAGGTCCATCATGTTCTAAAGTAGGTTCACCGATAGCGGCTATTCCTTTGATATTTTCTGCCTCAAAATAATAAGTGTAATGTCTGCTACCGATTGAAAATGTGACTGGAAAGCTATAAGTAACCCCTGCTTTATAATCATTGCCCTCTTTAATATACATTGCTTGTCCACCATAAAATACCTGTGCACCACCAAGAAGGATATGCACCCTTGGATAGTTATATGCCGGGGGATTACCCTCAGGGTCTTGATAACGCACCTTATAGATAAAGGTAGTTCTCGTGTATGTGCCTGTCCCCGGGTCAATCCCGTCACTGAGATAACCCTGTGTTCCAGCCCAGGTTAATATGGGTGAGCCAATTATTGAGGGTCCATTCTTAAGTAAGGTAGCCGTTCCTGTGGCTTGAATGTTGCGGGAATCACACGCCTCAAAATAATATGCGTATGTGCCCACATCGGCCAATGAACTTGAATAGGTAAATAATTTCCCATCCTTATAATTGACATCATTGGTATCCACCTCATTTAAGATAAATGGGCTATGCTCAATCTCCAGACCTCCTTTTAGAATATGAACGACGGGATAGTTTAAAAGTGGTGCATCACCATCCATATCCGTATAATTAACCCGCCAGGTAAAGGTTGTTTCCTTATCACCTGATTCAGGTTCAAGCCCGTCAGAGACATAACCTGGCTCAGAGGTCCAATTCAGGGTAGGAATACTTCTAACATGCGGGGATGAAAATATATTTGTTGGACTACCCAGGGCAGGAACTCGAAGACAATCATACGCCTCAAATCGATAGGTAAATGAACCTGCCTGGTCAAAAACCTTAGTTAATTTATATCCTTTGCCATTGGTATAGGTCACATCATTTGGGTCTATTTCCTCCATTTTAAAAGGACTACCCAAGATACTCCGGCCATCTTTAAATATATGCATCACAGGATAACGATTATCAGGAGGGTCGTTATCTATATCTTTATATGATACCTTATAGGTAAAGGCAGTTAGATTGACCGTGCCTACCTCTGGCTCCAATCCATCGGAATTATATCCTTCCCCTCCGAACCAGGCTAATAGAGGGGCATTACTGACTGTGGGACCAGATTTTAAAGCGGTAAAGCCCTGCAGACCTTTTTTATCCCTGGCTTCAAACTTATACTGATAAATGCCGGTTGTTTTAAAGGTATAGGTTGCTCCATAGACGGCACCTGAGGTAAATGACCCATAAAGATAATTCATCGCCCTTGTCCCAATGACCGCACCACTTTTATAGACATAAAGTATGGGGTATCCTTCTTGAGGTGGGTCGGCATTCAAATCAGAATATTTAATACAATAATTAAATATCGTTTCAGGATTACCCGTTTCAGGGTTAAGACCATCCAGAAGATATTCTTGATTACCAACCCAGAATAGTCGGGGTGGATAGTTTGGACCGGTAACTAAGGGTCCTGGAGAAATCGTTGTTGGCGTGCCTATGGCTAAGATACCCAGTGTATTTTTAGCCTCAAAATAATAGGAATAATAATCGCTGGCAAAGATAAGAGGTAATTTGATAATATAGACCATGCCATTCACATAATTATCTCCACTTTCTCGATAGAGTTTTTTTTGATAGACCACCTCTCCGCCTCGCAAGACATACAATATTGGAGAAGACGAATCAGGAGGGGTATTGTCCGCATCTCTGTACAGGATTTTATAGGTAAATATGGTAGTATTAATGCCTGTATTTGGCTCAACTCCATCAGTTCCATATCCTCCTTGCTCCACCCAATTTAAAATTGGTGCTTTGGCCACGAGAGGCCCTGTTTTAGTCTGAGTTGGCTCACCCTCGGCCATAAAATCATTCATATCCTTTGCCTCGAATCGGTAATAGTATTTCCCGGCTGTAATTAATGGAATCGAACAGGTATAAATCTTCCCATCTGTCCAATCAGTATCTTGAGGATTTCCTTCTTCCATAGGAAATGGGCTACCTTGAATCTGGTTAGCACCTAAATAGACATATACCTTTGGATACCCTTGTGCCGGTGGGATATTTTGAATATGGGTAAAATTTATTCGATAGGTAAAGGTGCCTCCTATTCTACCTGCCTCTGGCTCAAGTCCGTCTAATTTATAACCTGCCTCGTTAGTCCAGGTCAAAACAGGTATTCTCCCAACCGAGGGGCCAGAAGATGGTAGGGTAGGTGTCCCTTTAGCCGTAACACCAAGGCTATCTTTAGCCTCAAACCAATAGGTATATGTGCCAGGCAAGGAAAAGGTTTTAAGGTATTTATAGAGTTTGCCATCGGTATAATCCGTATCATTACGGTCAACCTCCTGCAGATCATAAGGGCTATCGTTTAATTCCTTGCCTAATTTCAGAATATGTAGTTTGGGGAATTTATCAGCCGGGGGAAAATTAGTCTCATGAAAATAGGCCACTTTATAGGTAAATATCGTTTCATCAGAACCGTCTTGTGGCTCCAATCCATCCTCGATATATCCCTCTTCACCTGTCCATTTGAGCATTGGCGGTGGATGCGAAGTAGTGGTTATGGTGGCAATGGCAAGTAATGAGGTATTACCCGCCTCATCTATGGTTTTTAAACCAAGGTAATAAAGCGTGGTTGGGTTTAATCCGCTAAGGGTAACTTGCTGCCAACTACCGGCTACCTCGGGCAATGGTTCATTGTCCACCTGTCTGGCAGTTACCCAGGTATCTTCATTTATTACCCCGGTAGAATAGCGGACATCATACATCGTTGCTGTGCCTGAGTGATTATCATCACCTGGTGCTATCCATTTTAAGGTTGTTGAAACAGCCGTAGTCTTAGTGGCAAATAAGGTTGTTGTGCCGGGTGAGGTAATATCACGCGATAATTCCATGTATGGTGATGGATTACCATCGACTGGGTAAATGGTTTGTGTATCCGTGCCTTCAAGCCCGCCTTCGGCAAATAAATAAAGATTATCCTTATCCGGCGTATAGTCATCGAAAAATGATTCTCCATCAACGCATCTAAGATTAACCAGATTATAAAACCATTGTCCACCTGTAACCAGAACCGATGCCAGGGCAGAACTACCTGGCTCACCTTGTTTATCCACATCCCCTAATTGAATATAGACAATGGCGCTGTCTGCATATTCAAGCCGACCCTGTTTATACACCTCTCCTTGAACTAAACGGTTTTCAGGTTTAGGAATAATATCTGCCCCTGTTCTGACAACATAATGAAAACCATTATTATTATCAACCAGACCGCCACTAACCACATCATAGTAATACAAGGTATTAGCGTTTAGCCCGGTAATAGTGATATGATGTAGAGTATCTGAATAATTTAGCTCCGGGTCGTTAAAATCGGACAGGTTCAAGGAATTAGGATTGGTGCCGTAATTAATCGTGCCGATTTCCTGTTTGCTGGATGTCCAGGAGATAGTGAATTGGGAACCGGTGATATTCGTTTCATAATAGGGAATACCGCTAACTATGGGGCCTTGTTGGATAAGGGTAGCCGTGCCGGAGGCAGTGGCCGCAAAAAATCGGTAGGCATAAGTTCCTGGGGAAGGAAGAAATCGGGAAAATTTATAGACTGCACCCGTAGTGGCCGTGCCTTGAACATAATCCATAGAATATGTTCCAATAGGTATTGCGTCTTTATAAATAATTACCTTTGGCTCACCTGGGAGTGGTGCATCACCATCCAGATCAATATATTTCACACAGAAAGTGAACATCCTATCGATATTACCGGTGTCGGGGAAAACCCCATCTTTGAGATATTCTCCTTCACCTACCCACTCAAGCACTGGATTATATTTTATTTCAGGTGTAGTTGAGCCTTCAACCACTAAGGATAACTCAGACATATTCCAGACCTCATCGATTACCTTTAGTCCGAAATAGTAGGTAGTTGCCGGCATAAGTCCTGTAACCATGAATTGTTGAAAGGTGCCGCTATTTGCCGGGATTGGTTCTGATTTCACCTCCTCGGTCAACCCCCAGGGTGATTCGGTAATAGTAAAGGTTGCGTATCTAAGGTCATAAATTGCCGCCTGCCCAATATTTTTATCATCACCGGTCGCTTGCCATTTTAAGGTAATAGAACCTATCCCTGCCTTTATTACCTCTAAGGTAGTGATTGATGCTGGGGCAATTACATCCCGGCAAAGTTCTATGGATAATGCCGGCGAATCATCTTTGGTAGCAATTATTTCACTGCCAATCCCTTTATCAGCACCATGGGCAAATAAATAAAGTTCATCCGCTGTAGAGGAATACTTGAATTGTGCAGTTAAATCTATGGTTCGCAGGTTAACTAAATCCACCATCCAGTAACCATTCTCCTGAACCAATGCCGAGATAGGGGCCGAGATATTCGGGCTACCCTGGCCATCATTATCCTTTAAGGTAAGATAGACAAGGGTATCATTAGCCGTTGATTGTCCACCTTGTTTATTTACCATTCCATAGACCATATCGATGCCTGAGCTAATAAATGACTTACCTGTTAAAGCAGTGTAGTGGTTGCCATAATTATTATCCACTACCCCCCCTGAAATAACATCAAAATAATAAACCGTTTCCGGGCTTAACCCTTTTACCGTTACCTGGTGTGTTTTACCGTTAAATCCTACCCCGCGATCATCATACGCGGTCATATTTAATGAAAGTGGATTGACACCGTATTTTATTGAACCTGTGACCGGTTGTGAGGTAATCCATGAAACCGTCCATTGGGCATCTGTTTGATTGGTTACCCGCACTCCGTTGTTTCTATCCGCAACGATTGGTCCTTTGGTTAAAAAAATAGCTTCACCTTCTGCTCCCTGGGCATAAAATTTATAACTATACTCCCCGTTTTCCGGGAAAACCTTTGAATAGGTATAAATTGCCCCAGTAGAAAAGGAGCCTTTGACATAAGTCATAGAATAGGTTCCCAGGGGGGTTGTCCCTTTGTAAAGGATTATTTTGGGTTCTCCTTTGGCTGGCGGGAGATTCTGCGGATGAATATATTTGACCATATAGACGAAGTTAGTGCCTGATGTGCCAAAGTCTAATCTTAAACCATCATTGACAAAATTATTTTCTCCTGTCCACTCTAACATCGAATTGGGTGGCGGTGGGGTTTTTGCTGAGACAACATTGGATAAATCAGACCAATTATTCGCCTCATCCCGGGTTTTTATGGCTAAGTAGTAAAGTGTGTTGGGGGAGAGACCGGGGATTTTAAATTCCTGTTGCGTTCCAGCGGTCCCGGGTAGTGGTTCTCCTGGAACCTGTGAGGCAGTTCCAAAATTAGCTTCAGTTATTGGTGAGAGTGACCAACGAATATCGTATAGAAATGCCTGTCCCTGGTTTCCGTCATCCCCTGGAGCAAACCATTTTAAGGTAATCGAATTAGAGGTAACTTGTTTGACCTCAAGGGTATCAATAGCTGAGGGTTTGATATGGTCGGTGGAAAGGATTATATCCGGTGCGGGCGAGTCCTGGTTGGTAGCCACGGTTAAGGTAGCCGTGCCATCCTTTGAGCCCTGGGCAAATAAAACAAGTCTATCTCCACCATTAACAGAATAGTCAAAAAATTCGCTTAGGTTTTGAGTCCTTATGTTAACCAGGTTTTCTGACCAATAGCCATTAACATCCACCAGAACAGACCAAACCGCAGATTCTCCCGGACGACCCTTTGCATCTGTATCGCTAAGTTTAAAATAAACAATTGTTCCTGTCGCATAAGTTTGGGCATCGGATTTAAATACCTTCCCAAAGACATAATCAAGCCCGGTAGGTTTAATATTTGTCCCTGTTCGGCACTGGTAATAGACACCATTATTGTTGTCAACCGTGGCCCCTGAGACCAACTCAAAATAATACAAGGTTTCAGGGGATAATCCGGTGATATTGACATAATGGGTATCATCAATCATATTTTGGCCACGCGTATCATAAGCGGTTTGACCTAAGGCAGGGGTTTGTCCATAATTTACCGCACAGGTTTCCGCAACATCTGTTATCCAGGACAGGGTGATTTGACTATCCATAACATTTGTTGTTCGTATTTCCTTAGGAATACTTGCCTCACCCAGGCTGATTATTCCGAAGACAATAGGAATCATAAAAATGCCCGCAAAGAGTTTTTTCTTCATAAGTCTAAGTCCTTATTTACTTCTTACTTCTATTATACCACATTTTTTCTGTTTTAGCAATGGGAAATATGATAATTTCAATTCAGACATAAGAATCCACAGATTACACAGATTTCACAGATTAAAGGAAGGGTTTTATGCATCTTGAATGACAACGAAATAATTTTTCTTGACAAATATCCCTTTGATTAGTATACTATAACAAAAAGGAATAAATAAGGAGGATTCTTAATGCCTAAGTTAAAAACTAAAAAATCAGCGGCAAAGAGATTTAAAGTTACGGCTAAGGGAGAGATAAAGCGGGAAAAAGCCTATGCCGGACATTTTCTTACAAATAAAAATATGGACCAAAAACGCAATTTACGCTCAGCAGGTTTTGTTAGTGACGAAGATAAACCAAAGATTAAAAAACTAATTCCGTATAAATAATTGTAAAGATGAAGACATGCCACAAAGTCACCAGAACACAAAATTCCACAAAGGGAAATTTTTAGTGCAATTGAGTGCCTTTGTGGCTTTGTGGCTAAAAGAAAAGGAGGTTTGAATTTAAATGAGAGTTGCTACTAATGTTGCGACAAGAAGAAGAAAGAATAAAATAAGGAAATTAGCCAGCGGCTACTGGGGTGCCAGACATCGCTGGTATAAATTAGCTAAAGAGGCGGTAATTCGGGCAGGAGTTTATGCCTATCGGGACCGTAAGGTCAGGAAAAGGGAATTTCGTGGCCTCTGGATTATTCGGATAAATGCCGCGGTTAGAGAATATGGACTTTCCTATAGCAAGTTTATCAAGGGATTAAAAAATGCAGGCTCGGAGTTGAATCGCAAAATCTTGGCCGATCTGGCTGTCCGGGATAAAAACGCCTTTGATAAGTTAATTCAGTTAGCTCAAAAAAATCTATAAGTGTTCAGGAAATTTACCGCAGAGTCGCGGAGAAACAGAGAAAAACTAGTGCTCTGTCACAGGTGATTTGATAGATAGGGAACAGTTCATTTTTATCGTTTTTCTTATGATTTCTTGCAGAAATTGGAAATTGGGGAAAATAGAT
>SBAY01000002.1 GCA_005239945.1 Nitrospira sp. | reverse complement strand
TTGGTAGAGGAAACAACATATTTCAATTTTATTTCAACCTTATTTCAACTTTATTTCTATCAATAAATTTAGGTCAATTCACTCGGGACAGAACACTAGCGACAGGCAAGTGATGATGACGGTAAACACCAGAGCCCCTGCCATCGTGTATCCGACGATCAATTGAATGATCTGAGCTTGGGCACCCATGAATTTAACTCCAATACAGCATAACGACAGACTGTGTGAAAAGTCAAATTTGGCGATTCTTAACTACAATATATAGTTGTCAAAGCATATCGAGATACATTATATTGGGCTGATAATACCTGATTCTATAGTTTTCACACAATCTGACGATAGAGCTCACCTGCCCGAGCGAAGCGAGGGTCAGGTGCAGCGATGGGTTAGACAGAACAAAATTGTTCATCCTATTTACACTTCATACTTTCAAAATCAAATAACTTTGGAGATGTAAATTCTATCAAAAATTGTCTGACTCTCTCCTGTGCCAATTTTACATAACTTTCGTCTATATCATACCCTACATAATGACGGTTTGTCCTTATTGCTGCTATTGCGGTCTGACCACTTCCAATAAAAGGATCTAACACAACATCCCCTTCAAAAGTATATAATTGAATTAACCTATAAGGTAACTCAACAGAAAATGGAGCAGGATGTCCAACCTTCTGGGCTGATACAGCCTCAAATGTCCAGACACTCTTGGTAAATTGCAAAAATTCCTCTTTAGAAATAGAGCTTTTTTTGCTGTTATTGGTATTTCTTCTAAACATACCTTTAGAAAAGACTAAAATATACTCATGAATATCCCTTAAGGTTGGATTAGCAGGAGAAAGCCAACTTCCCCAAGCTGTAGATGGACTGGAACTTGAAGCCTTATTCCATATAATCTCTCCCCTCATAAGAAATTCTAAATCAAGCATATCTTTCACTATGAAAGTATGTAGAGGAATATAGGGTTTTCTTCCTAAATTTGCGATGTTAATACAAACCCTGCCTCCTGGAACAAGGACTCTATGAACTTCTTGCCATACCCTTTTTAAGAACTGCAAATATTCTTCCAAAGTAAAGTCCTCATCATATTCTTTTCCAACATTGTAAGGAGGAGAGGTTACCATCAAATGTATACTATTATCAGGCAACTCTTCCATCTTTTCAGAGGACTTGCAGAAAATCTCATCCAAGAATTGTGGAGATATAGAGTTCTCTGTATATTTAACCTTCTGCTCCTTTGGTAAGCCTTCATATAATTTACTCATATAAAAAGATGTAGAGTCATGGTTTATTCTGCCAGGAGCACCAAAAGAACTTGTCTGGGTTCCTCTTTTTGCCTTAAGATCTCTCATCTTAATCCTCTCTCCAATAATCAACCCATCTTTTATAAGGGCTATAGTCTATCTTTGTTCGTTGCCAGTGAATTTCAATAACTTTACTATCTTTGTCTTTAATCAAAGTTGATAATGCTTCTTTGGTTATCTCTACACCTCGTGGATTTGTTCCTGGTTTAGGAAGTTTAATATAGTCTTCTCTGTCCATTTCCCCAAAAAGTCTTTTCTGGGCATCCAATGGGATATAGTAAAATCCTCCGATATTATTCCAGTCAATTTGGACAAGTAAGATATCACAATGTGGAGAATAGCTCTCGTAAAACCCTCTTGCCTTTTGAGCATCCACCGTCCATACAAGTTTAACACCATTAAATCCTTTACCCGTAATTGTTTTGATGGATACAGGTTGTCCAAATAATCTTACATCTACTTCAGGTTCAGTAATAGGAATTTCAGTCTCTACATTTGTTTCACCAAATTTATAGATGAGTAAAGACACTATGATTCTTTCCCGTAGAGAACCGACTTCCATTCCAATCTTTCCTGCCCTTGAACTTTCTAATTCTGCTAGATGAAATAAATGAGGTAATCGTCTCTTAATCTTCTCTGACAACTTTTTATCTTCAAATATCTCAATTAAACAACCCGACACCTTCTCTCCTTTATTTTTTGTATAACAATCTGCTGATATATATTTATTCTTCTGTCTAACGATAAGCTCACCTGCCGCGGGGAGAACTACCACAAAACTTTGTTAGCAAAATAAAACCTTAATAAACCACAAAACTTCAATCACGGCACAGTCCCCCGCAGTCGGGTGCAGCGATGGGTTAGACGATAGATTCTCGTAAAAATTCTGGAGCAAAGTCAGCCCCATTATCCCAAGCTAATGTATGACCTTGAATTTTGAAATTTTTGAAGAACGAAATATCTTTTAGAGGCTTAAAAATCTCTCCTTCTAATTCGGACGAGAGGTCTATACAACCGCTTGCTCCATCATTAAAGGAAATCCATACTGTATAATCCTTAATATATTTTGCATTAATAACCCAAGGTATCATCTTTTCTACTCCAAAGGTTCAATTTTGTTTAATGGTTTCTTTTCCTTAACAAGTTCCCAGTCTTCTATCAATTCATCTTTATGCAACACATACCAGTCTAAAACTGCATTGAGTGCCCTTCTTGGAAATTTTCCTTGAACAACGCCGGTTTCAATCTCTACGGTTATCGTATATTCCCCATATTCTGCATGAAAATGTGCTGGCACATGCTCCCGATAGTACATATAGATTACTATACCTAAAAACCGACTAATTTCTGGCATATCTTTTCTCCATTTTTCTTCCATCTAACGATAAAACTAATCTACTGCGGGGGAATTACCGCTAAACTTTATTAGCAAGACAAAAACTTAATAAACCATAAAACTATGTCAATCACGCCCCAGTCCCCGCAGTTAGCTTCAACGACGGGTTATACGCTCTTGCAACCATTGTTTCTATTTCTTCACAACTAGGGTTCTCGCCATAATGTCATGGAGTGCTTGCTTTTTCTGGGTAAAGCCTGCCATGATGAATCCGATTAGTAAAATTATCGTTGACACTATCTTACCCCAATATCTTCCGTTCGCCTTACCAAATGAAATTCGACTGCCATTAAGGTCGGTGACAATAATTCCTATTGCCATTTTCCCAAGCGTTGCTTGTTTTGACGATGACTCAAGGAGAGTGAAGTAGAGCCAATTCAAAACAGTACCAATGATATAACCTGTCACTCCTGCTACTACTTGAATGGTGTCCATATCTGTTTCCAAAGCACCCAAAACAAACCCAATTATACCACCAATGATTGCACCAATAACTGCTCCACCAATTGTTAAAATTATTCCATCAATTAAGGTAGCAACAAATCTCCTCCAAAATCCAGCGTAAATGATTATCGTTGGTTGTGGAGTAACTGAAGAACTTCCTTTCAATTGGAAACCGCACGAAGAGCAAAATTGTGAACTGGTTTCATTTTCGGTACCACATTTTGGACAAAACATTTCTGAACTCCTTCATATTGGCTAATGGCGTATAACGATAAGCTCACCTACTGCGGGGAGAATAACCACTAAATATTATAACTAAAACAAAGGGTTGATAAGCCACCAATCTACTTTTACTCGCGGCATTCCCCGCAGTTAGGTGCAGCGCCGGCTTAGAAAAATTAGCACCCCGCCGTCTTTTTCCTTTCTTTTCTTTGTATAATTAATTCTGCTTGTGGAGTAGACGGAGGGATTACTCCCTCACGCCCCTCCGCAGAACCGTGCGTGCAGATTTCCCGCACACGGCTCCCAAAGAAAACCTCCTTA
>SBAY01000017.1 GCA_005239945.1 Nitrospira sp. | reverse complement strand
TAGGCATTTTTTCTTCCCTCCCGATAAATATATCGGCAGAGAAGAGATAATCTTAAGCAAAATCAATGCTTGAGAGAAAAACGCAAAAGTTCAGTCATATGAGATACTCAAGAATCTGCTTGATATTTTTTATGTATCTAGGGATATTTGTTCTCATAGCCACGATCTCAAGCCAACTCATCAGATTTCTTGAGCCGATATTGAGAAATGGACCATATCTTCATGCCGGGATGGCTATAGGAATGATTGCTTGGGGGTTGTATGTGATTTGTGGATTAGGAGGTAGGAAGCAGGATGCAGGATGCAATTGGCATGCAGCATGGCTTATATTCCCCTGCCCAGTCTGTCTAAGCGCCATTATCTTTTGCTCCTGGGCAGTATTGGGTGTGATTAAACTTCCTGCACCTGTTGTGGGTCTGGGATTAGGATGTGCCTTTGTGCTTTTGTCACTTTTATTCCTTGTTATTGTTCGATTAAGAAAATCTATAAATCCACAGATAAACCTTGGGTTAACAATGATTACCATTGGGTGTTACTTCCTTGCCTCTTTGGTTATTCCAGCAAAGATTGAAGAGGCAAAGGGGATATATGAATCGTTTATTGCCCAGGGACACAATATTGACTTCAATAATAGTTTGGGTGTGTTTGCCCTTCTTTTTGTGGCTTTGCTCATCGGCTATCTGGGAAATAGAAGGTTCGAGGTTCGAGGAGCAAGGAGCAGGGTTCAAGGAGCGAGGTTCAAGAAATAAGGAGCAAGGTGAATGGAAAAGAAAAAGATAACGAGTTATGAGGATTTAGATGTATACCAAAAGTTGTGTGAATTGCATTTGGAAATATGTGAACTCACTTATACATTTCCAAAACACGAACTTTACGAGTTAGGGTCGCAGATACGTCGGTCATCAAACTCAGGTCCAGCAAATCTTGCTGAAGGATGGAGTAATAAACACATAAACATCTATTTAGAAGGAATAAATCGAGCGTTATCAGAAATACGGGAAACCAAACATCATCTTTATATAGCTTTTAGGAAGGGATATCTAACTAAACAGAAATACATTGCTTACAAAGATAGGTATGAAGAAGTAAGAAGAATGCTAATGGGGTTGGAAACATCACTTGTGAACTCAATTGGTAAGAAGTGAAGAGTAGTAGAAGACCTTGCTCCTTGAACCTTGCTCCTTGAACCTTGCTCCTTGAACCTTTAAATAAAGACAGGAGGCGAAACAATGAATATCTTTGCAGAACTTGAGACATTTTTGTACATCATCTCATCTGCCCTTTTTTACCCGGTGGTTGCAGGGCTTGTTTTACTTACCTTCTGGATGGTTATTGCTTTTGGAGGGTTCTTGCGTGAATACATCGAACGACTACAGGGTATATCATACCAACTCAGAAGATATCAAGGTAGGCTTGAGGATGAGTGCACCAGGAATGAGAAGGCAACCTTAGACATCAGACTGGAAAGATTACTTCAGTCAGCAGAGCTTGATTTAGTCAAATCATTGGATAAGATTCGATTTGCCATTCGGGTTGGTCCTGCACTTGGTCTAATGGGGACATTGATACCTATGGGTATTGCCCTCTCTGCTATGGCACAAGGTGATATGCCTAAAATGGCTGGGAGTATGGTAACTGCATTTACCACCGTTGTGGTTGGACTTGCTTGCAGTGTAGCCGCCTACCTGATGTCTATAGTAAAAGAAAAATGGCTGAGGGTAGATATGCGAGAGATGGAATATCAAACTGAGATGGCACTTCGCCAAATCTTGCCCACTAAACCCCAAACCATAAAAATGGAGGTAGAGGATGCGTTTTTTGAAGAGACACCGTAGATTCGAAAAATACGAAGAGCCACTTGAAGACCCTATTGCTGGCGTGGCAAATCTTTTTGATGCCAGCGTAGTCTTTATCGTCAGCATGATGATTGCCCTGTTTATGGCTTATAATATGATTGACCTCCTTGACCCAAAATCAGAGCTAACTATTACAAAAAAAACACAAGATGGCAAAGTGGAAATAATTACCAAGAAAGGTAAGGAGATAAAGGTTCAAAAGGTTACCGATAAGACCTTGACCGGTGAGGGGACAAGGCTTGGAATTGCATATCAGTTGAAAGATGGGAGGGTGGTCTATGTGCCGGAATAGTAACTCAAGCTTCCAGCTTGAGAATTTTAAGACACAAGCAAGATGCTTGTGCTACCTTATTCTCCTGTTTTTCTGCCTTCTGTCTTCTGCTCATGCTGCACCAGCAAAGATGACCTTTTTATTCGGCGATACCTACAGCAAGATACTTGTTGAGGCAATCAAGGAGATTAAGGATACCTACCCACAACTAAAAGATGAGGTCGAGTTCCAGATTTTGACCAACAGAGCCATTATGGATAAGGAAAAGGCTGTTGATTTAAGCAGCATTGCCTCTTTAAAGACTATCTTTATCCTGTCTATCATGGATAGACAAGCGTTTGAAAGGGTTAAGCCATACTTAAGGGGCAAGTGTTATGCTGTCGGGGGTATATTCACCAAAGAACATGAAAATCTTGGACTTATAAGCGATAGTCTTATCTGTAACTACTATCAGGAAAATGGTGTGGAAAACATAAAAAACATGGTACTTATGGTCATGAATAGGGATTTGGGACTGAATGTTTCCTATAAAGAACCTTTACCTGTGCCTGATTTTGGTATATATTTAAAGAAAGAAAAGAGAGCGGTAGAGAATTTTGAGGATTTTCTGGCAGGCTATGTTTCCAAACCAGATTGTCCATGGATAGGCATTGTCTTTTGGAAATCTAATCTTGATTCAGGCAATACCAAACACCTTGATTTTATTATTGATAGCCTTGAAGGTAATGGTTTTAATGTTTTACCTGTGTATGGGTATCCATCAGAAAAACCGGTAGAGATGTTTCTCTTTGATGAGACAGGATTAAGCCGGGTAAATGCTGTCATTGGCATGTCCTTGAAAGTGGGGATGAATCCTCAAGCTGTTATTCCGGTTTTAAGCAGGTTAGGTGTTCCAGTGATCAATGCTATTACCCTTTACACCCAATCAAGGGAAAAGTGGGAAAAGTCACCTGTTGGACTTGACATTCTTGAAAGGGCATGGCAGATAGCCTGTGCAGAGCTTGGCGGATTGATTCAACCCACAGTCATTGCCTCAAAAGAAAATGTAATAGATACAGAGATAGGGATTGAGTATATTGAGGAAAGACCCATCCCAGAGAGGATAAACAGATTGGTTGCTCGAGTGAAGGCATGGGTAAACCTTCAGGATAAGCCTAATAAAGACAAAAGGGTTGCAATTATCTATTACAATTATCCGCCTGGCAAGCAGAATATTGGGGCATCGTATCTTAATGTGCTTCCAGAGAGTCTATGGGAGATACTGAACAGGTTGAAGGCAGAGGGCTATGACACAAGCAATCAGCAGTCAGGAGTCAGCGAGCAGGAAATTAGCAAGGAGCAACTATTTAATAATATCCACAACTATGCCAGGAATATCGATAATTGGGCACCGGCTGAGATTGACAGATTGGCCAGAAGTGGGCAAGCCGTACTTATTCCTCTCAAGGTGTATAAACAATGGTTTGAAGAATTACCCGAAGGATTCAAGCGGTCTGTCTTGAAAGGCTGGGGCACGGTGGAGCGGAGTAATATCATGGTTCGGCAGGGGAATATTGTTATCCCCGCTGTTCGATACGGCAACATCCTTTTCACCCCACAGCCGTCAAGGGGTTGGAAGCAAGATGTAGAAAAGCTGTATCACGATGTTACCCTGCCACCGCATCATCAATATATAGCCTTTTACCTATGGTTGAAGAAGGTATTTGGGGCAGATGCCGTTGCCCATATCGGCACACATGGAACCCATGAATGGCTTTGCGGCAAAGAGGTTGGCTTCACTAACGAAGACCCACCTGAGATATTGATTGACGACTTACCAAATATCTATCCCTATATTGTGGATGATGTGGGTGAGGGACTGCAGGCAAAAAGGCGGGGAATGGCAATTGTTATCGACCATATGACACCACCATTTGATAAGGCAGGATTGAATAAGGAGTTGAGGGAGCTTGTAGGAATTATTAACGATTACAATGTGGCAAAGGAGAAAAGCCCATCGCTATCTGAGATAAGGCTTGGAGAGATAAATAGCCTTGCCAAAAAAATCGGGATTCTAACAGACCTAGGATTCAAAGAGATTAAAAACGATGAAGAAGTAGAAGAGCTTGAGCATTATATAAAGGAGATAGCCGAGAAGCAAACACCATTTGGATTGCATACCTTTGGGAAATCTCCACAGGAGAAATACCGAAAAAGCACTGCTGAGGCAATCCTTTCTGTTGAAGAGGGTCTGGGCAAAGAGGAGAGGGAAAGATGGCTGACAGAGATGGAGGAAAAAATACTTAAAAGCGGACAAAGGGAGCTTGACTCATTTGTAGCCGCTATGTCCGGCAGGTATATTCCAGCAGGTCCTGGAAACGACCCCATAAGGAATCCGGCATCATTGCCAACCGGTAAAAACTTTTATTCCTTTAACCCATCGAAGATACTGTCTCAGGCTATTTATGAAATGGGGGTAAAATTGGCAAAGGAATTGCTTGAAGGTTATAAACAGAGGCACGGCATATATCCCGACAAACTCACCTTTAACCTCTGGGGCATAGAGACCATAAGGCATGAAGGGGTGATGGAATCGCAGATTATGTATCTTATGGGCATAAAACCAAAGTGGGATGAGAGGCAAAGCGTTATCGGGATTGAGACTATTTCAAGAAAAGAACTGGGACGGGGAAGGATAGATGTAACTATAGTCCCATCTGGGCTTTATCGCGATCTGTTCTCAAACCTCATGGCATTGCTGGATAAGGCTGTGAGGCTGACCAGTGAGCAGGATGAGGAAGATAATATCTTACGGCTAAATGTGCAAAGGATGAAGAAAAAACTTATGAAACAAGGCTTATCTGAGGATATGGCTGAGCGGATAGCCAGGGTGAGATTATTTACTGTGCCATCAGGGGCATACGGCACAAACCTGGCCAATGTCATTCCTTTATCCAACACATGGGATAATGAAAAACAGGTAGCTGATGTCTATTTTATGAGGATGAGCCATCTGTATGGTCAGGGGTTCTGGGGAGAAAAGATAGAGCAGGATTATAAGGATATTAGCCTTGAGGTATTCAAGGATGCTCTCTCAGGCTCAAAGATGGCTATCCATAGCCGCTCAGGCAATGTCTATGCAACACTGGACAATGATGACTTCTTCCAATATCTTGGTGGCACGGCAATGGCAATTCGGGTAATTGACGGCAAGACACCAGAGGTTTATGTAACCAACATGTCCAATCCGAGGAAACCAGGGCAGGAAACCCTTCAAAAGATGATGGGACAGGAGATGCGGACAAGATACCTTAACCCGGAATGGATAATTGCTATGTTCAAGGAAGGATATGCTGGCAGTCGATTTATTGATAAGGTTGTGGAGCATCTCTGGGGTTGGCAGGTAACCGTGCCTGAGGCAATTGATGCTGCCAAATGGAATGAGATGTATGAGACCTATGTGCTGGATAGAAACAATCTTGGGATAAAGGATATGTTTCGCGGCTCAAAGAATATGTGGGCATATCAATCCATTGTTGCCAGGATGCTTGAGTGTGTAAGAAAGAAGTACTGGAAACCTGAAAAGGAAGTAATAGAAACGCTGGCAAAGGAGTATGCCAAAACAGTACAAGAGGTTGGACTTGCCTGCTGTGACCATACCTGCAATAATCCATTGCTGACAAAATTTACTTCAAATGTATTGATGTCTGTGCCAGGATTACAGCCTGCTGCCAATGGGCTTGTCCAGGCCACAAAGGCAATACATTCTTCGCAGGTAAATAGCCGGCAAAAGACGGTCAGCCAGCAGAAGGTAAGCAGGCAAGATATAGCACCCGACAGAAAAGATAAGGCAAAACCGTTGGCAGAGGCAGCACCTTCGACGATCATTAAAGGCTATGAAATGAAGGATGTTGAACCTACGGCAGGCGGCTCATCCGCCCCAATCCCGTATCTGTTTCTGGCTGGGGTGGTAGTATTTTTAGGTTTGATATACTGGGGATGGAAAAGATATGGGAGATGAAAGGGGGGAACAAGGATTGAGGAGCAAGGAGCAAGGTAAAAGATGAGAAATTTTGCTGTCAGGATAAAAGTTGTGGTTCTTCTCCAATTTGATACAGTAAGATATTAAGTAACCGTTCAGCCGCTATTGTTGGGAATCTTTTTGGGGGAGGCTGTCCCCGGATGCTATCCCCGGACGCTATCCCCAAGTCCCTGCTGGGGAAAACGCAGTTCCCGAGGGAACGCAAATTCCAGCCTTCTATCCCCCTATTTTGCTATCTGTATATAGGAGTAACTGGTAATTCCAGGTGAGGTCTCTACCCATAGAGTAAAACAGGGGGTTCGGCGGATTTGCAATCCGACGGATTTGCAAGGCATCTTAAATAAGGGTCAAACCTTGAATGTAGAAAGCAAAACCGCTCAATAGAAGAGAAAGAAGGATAGCCGAGAAGAAAGTATAGCTTTTACCTAATAACAAAAAATTATTTTTTTAGTTTTTTCTGAAAATTTTATAGTTGATTCTTTAAGTTCTCATAAGAAGATTAAAATTATAGATAAATCCCCTAAGACCTTCTTCTCTTCTTTATAGGATAAACATAGAATATAAAAATCTCTCAAGTATATATCTTGTGTCCATCTGTGTTTATTTTTTCCTTGACAAAAGGATAAAAAATGAATATAATATCCTTAAGGGAAGGATAAAAAATGATTAGCAAGGAACAACTTAAGGAAATAATAGTATCTAATCACCACTTTATACTTAATCAGATTAAGACAATAATAAAAAGAGAAGATATCCATCTTCCAGAAGAATCGAAGAAGATTATTGTGCTTTATGGAGTAAGAAGAAGTGGTAAGACCTTTCTTCTGTATGAATTATTCAAAAAATATAAAGATAAAGCTTTATATATTGATTTTGAGGATGAAAGGTTGATAAATTTCGAATTAACGGATTTTGAAATAGTAAAAGAGGCATTTATGGAATTAAATCCTCAACTTATAGGTAAACCACAACTCTTCTTATTTGATGAAATCCAAAATATAAAGGGTTGGGAAAAATTCTGCCGTAGGGTAGTAGAGAAAGAAAATGTAAGTGTATTTGTTACAGGTTCCTCTTCTAAGATTATGCCTATGGAAATTCATACCTCACTAAGAGGTAGAGCCTGGAGTATAGAAATAACACCCTTTTCCTTTAGAGAATATTTGTTAGCAAAAAATATAATTTTAGATAAAAATTACATCTATGGCCCTCAAAAAATAATCATCAAAAAGCATTTTGCGGATTATATGAAATGGGGTGGCTTTCCAGAAATTACTTTCATAGAAAGTGAATTTGAGAAGAATAAGATACTGAAAGAATACCTCTTTTCTATGTTCTTCAAAAACTTAGTTGAAAGATTTAATATTAATAACTGAACTTTTGCGTTTTTCTCTCAAGCATTGATTTTGCTTAAGATTATCTCTTCTCTGCCGATATATTTATCGGGAGGGAAGAAAAAATGC
>SBAY01000190.1 GCA_005239945.1 Nitrospira sp. | reverse complement strand
GGGGTTAAGGGGTCGAGGGGTCAAGGGAAAACAAAGGATTTCTTTCTTAAATTCTCTTACCCTTACCCCCTTAAACCCTCGACCCCTTGAACCCTTTTTACATTTTGCAGAACTCTATAATCGGTGAAAAAAATGAAGCAGATAATTACCGAGCACCGGTAACCGACAACCGGTTACCGATTACTGATTCGACAGGGAGATAAAGATAATGTTTCAGAACCTATTTTATTTTTTATTAGCCATATTTATTTATTTGGTTTTCGCATTTTTTGGCAAAAGATTATTAGTGAGCATTATTCCTCTGGACTATCCTAACGAGCGAAAAATACATAACATTCCTACACCCTGTTCTGGAGGAATATACATCTTTTTTTCATTCTATATTTGTTTAATAATAGGCTTTTTCCTTCATCCGAACAGCTTATTTAAGGATTATTCCTTCTACGATTATAGTTTCTTTATCTTTTGTGGACTGGCAATAGGATTGCTTGGTTTCTGTGATGACTATAAGGATGTTAAACCACGCCTTAAATTGGTATTCCAGGTATGTATTTGTTTAATAGCGATAGTTGGAGATATAAAGTTTAAAATCGTTGATTTAGAAATCCTTAATATTATTTTGAGTTTGTTCTGGTTTCTCGTTTTTATAAATGGTATGAACCAATTAATGGTCTTGCCTCCGGAATTGCATTTATTACCTGTATGTTTTTGCTCTTTAATGAAGGATTTGAGTTCACACCTTTAGTTTCTATTCTTTGTGGAGCACTATTAATATTTTTTATCTACAATATATTAAAAAAGAAATTTTTGGGGAATTCAGGCAGTATGTTATTAGGATTTTTACTGGCAAGCATTTCGATCTTTATGTCAAATAAGGGCGAAAAAATAGATGTTTTATTGATTACTGCCTTATGTTTTGGAGTGCCTGTATATGATATTATAACCTCTATTATCAGAAGACTAAAAGAAGGCAGGTCTATCTTTCAGGCGGATGGAAGGCATATTCATCATTATTTACTCAAAAAGTGTTTATCCAATACAAAGGTGCTTTTATTACTTTTAGGGGCCACTTTTATCTTAGGGTGTTTCTCTTTATTTATGTTTTAGCAAAAAATTATCTTGTAATAATCTATAGCAGTTATGAGTCAAAACTTCTCATCGGATGCCCGAACTTGTTCGGGGGGAGAAACCTCAAACTGGTTGAGACTTCCAATATTCGTTTTTGTGGTTACTTCTCACCGTTCACTGAGCAATTACTGTATTCTTAAAAAATACTTGACAAAATAGATTCCTTGTTGTATAATTTAATTGCAATTAATTCTTAATTACAATTGAGGATTGGAAAATGAAGGCTAATGAAGAAATCTTTAGAGACTATTTAAGACAAAAGGGGCTAAAATTTACACCAGAGCGACAATTGGTACTAAAATATGTCTTTGAAATTCATCAGCACTTTGAGGCTGAAGACCTGCTTCTTAAGATAAGACAAAAGGGTGATAGAGTCTCTAAAGGCACCATTTATAGAACTTTACCCTTATTAGTAGAATGTAATCTAATCAGGCCGGTGGAATTTGTTGACCATCATTTACATTATGAGCATGTCTATGGTCATAAACATCATGAACATCTGATTTGTTTGAAGTGCGGTAAGGTTATCGAGTTTTACGATGAGATGCTTGAGGATGAGATAAAAAAGGTGTGCACGAATAATAAATTTATGTTAAATGGTCATAAAATAGAGGCTACTGGCTATTGTGAAAAGTGCCAGTAAGTTTTTTGAGGGAAAAAACCTTTTGAAAGTGGTTTAAAACCACACAGGTTTTCCCCCTCAAACTCCCCTTTTCCAAAACTTTTTAATCACAAGGGTATGGATTTTAGTTACTCAAGAAATGGGTAACTAAAATCCATACCCTTGTGATTAAAAAGTTTTGGGGAAAAGAGGGGTTAAAGGGGAGAGAAACACTTTTTTCAAAAAGGGTTTCTCTCCCCTTTAAAAAGGAGGAAATTTTATGGATAAAAGGGTTTCTCTTGTCCAGATGGAGACGGGAAAAAGAGGGAAGATAGTCGAGATTCAAGGTGGAGCGGGAATGAGTTTAAGATTGGAGAATCTGGGAATTAGAGTTGGTGAAGAGGTTGAAAAACTAAGCCAGCAGGCTATGCGTGGGCCTGTGGTAGTGACAATCGGTAAAAGTCAGGTGGCTATTGGATTTGGCATGGCAACAAGGGTATTGGTAGAAATGCCAGAGGAGGTAGTTGATGAAAGTTCTTCTAATGGGTAATCCCAATGTGGGTAAGAGTGTGGTTTTTTCGAGGCTAACAGGTATTCATGTTATTGCCTCCAATTACCCGGGAACTACGGTGGAATTTACTAAAGGCGTTATGCATCTGCCAGAGGAGTTGGGGCTTAGTGGAGAGACGGCTGAAGTTATTGATGTGCCGGGAGTATATTCTTTAGAACCTACCTCCAGAGCAGAAGAGGTTGCTGTTGAGATGCTAAAAGAAGGGGATGTGGTTATCAATGTCGTCAATGCCACAAACCTGGAAAGGAGTTTGAATCTTACCCTACAATTACTCAAAAAAAAGATTCCTCTCATTATTGCCCTTAATCTCTGGGATGAAACAGGGCATACCGGCATAAAGATTGATGTTAAAAAACTTGAGCAAATACTTGGTGTGTCTTGTATTCCGACTTGTGCCCTAACCGGCGAAGGCTTTAAAGAGTTGGTCTCCAAAATAAAAGAGGTAAAGCCAGGAGAATATGACTACGAAGAGAAAGAAAGATGGCACGAGGTAGGGAATATTATTGCTCAGGTAGAACAGGTAATCCACCGCCATCATAAATTCAGAGAAAGGGTAGCGGATGCCTCCATATCTTTCCGAACAGGTATTCCTATTGCTTTGCTTGTTCTTTTTGCTGCCTTCGCAGTGATAAGATTTATCGGTGAGGGATTGATAGGATATGTGTTTGAACCATTCTTTGAGAATTTGTGGGCACCATTGATGTTGAAAGTCTCAAATCTTCTCGGTAGTGATGGAGTTATTCACGATATATTAATCGGAAAACTTGCCGAAGGAAAAATAGACTTTGGTGAATCCTTTGGTCTTCTTACCACTGGACTTTTTGTAGAATTTGGGGCAGTACTTCCCTATGTCTTTGCCTTTTACTTGATTCTTTCTTTTTTGGAAGATTCAGGCTATCTGCCAAGATTAGCGGTAGTGGTAGATAATATTTTCCATCGAGTAGGTCTGCATGGCATGGCGATAATTCCCATAATGCTTGGTTTTGGTTGTAATGTTCCAGGGATATTATCCATCAGAATTCTGGAAACAAAACGGGAAAGATTTATTGCCGCTACCCTGATGTCCATTGCTGTTCCTTGTATGGCAAAGACGGCTATGATAATTGCCTTAATAGGGAAACATGGGGTTTTAGGGCTAACCATGGTTTTTGGAACACTATTGGTAGTTTGGGTTTGTCTGGGGATTTTATTGAATAGAGTGATGAAAGGTGAATCCATGGAAATATTCTTTGAGATACCTCCTTATCGCCTTCCTTGTTTTCGATTGCTTGTCAAGAAAATCTGGATGAGGTTCATCTGGTTTCTTAAAGAGGCAACACCCTGGTTATTGTTTGGGGTATTTATTGCCAATATTTTATACACATTGGGAATAATCGATTTTCTCGGAAGATATACTGCCCCGGTAATCGCAGGAATTTTAGGCTTGCCAAAAGAAACCGCCGGGGCACTCTTGATTGGCTTGCTCCGCAAAGATGTAGCCGTAGGTATGCTTATCCTTCTTGATTTAACCTTTCATCAAATGGTGGTAGCCTGTGTCGTCTTAAGCATGTATTTTCCCTGTGTAGCTAGCTTTAGTATCTTATTGAAAGAATTAGGGATAGTAGCTATGCTTAAATCTGCGGCAATCATGATTATCTTTACCCTGCTGGTAGGTGGAATACTTAATTTGGTGATTAGCAACTTGTTAACCAATTATTGAGAAAGAGGAAGTGATAAGATTGTTAATTGATAAAATTGCCAAAACATTTTCTGCTGAAGGTAGCGAACCAATAGTCATCAGTGGACGTTTTTACCAGTATGGGTTTATGCAGCATTAACCCACTGGTTTCATCCCTGACCATGGATAGCTACTTTTGAATCAAGAAAGAATAAAATTGGAGGATTAGCTGCGCAAGGTTATCTGCCACTACAATACTCACCCTTGTTTCTTGTTGGTCTTGTATTCTTTATTGCAATGATAAAGGCAAAAGGCAGCATAGGACGACTTATCAGATTTTTATTCAGGGTATCACTGCCGATAGCTTCGTTATTAACCTTTGTAATAGTCTTTGGTGAAGGCAACTTAAAAGAAACAAGTAGCATTTTAACCCATTTTGGCTTTTATATTATGTTTAGCGGACTGTTTAGGAGGTAACGGCAAATGAAGTCTATTAAGTTTACATTAGAAACGATTACGCCATTATTTCTTGCTGGAGCGGATGGTCAAACACCAGAATTACGACCACCTTCAATTAAAGGTATGATGCGGTTCTGGTGGCGGGCAGAAGATTAGGTGAAGATTAGGTGACAGTTTAGCCAACCAACAGAAAGATATAGAGTTACAACAATCCTG
Source organism: Nitrospira sp. (assembly GCA_005239945.1). Taxonomy (GTDB): domain Bacteria; phylum UBA9089; class CG2-30-40-21; order CG2-30-40-21; family SBAY01; genus SBAY01. Next base: position 81 of record SBAY01000190.1, on the reverse strand, counting down.
AAGAGTAAAAAATCTTCGCACAAAAACTTCCTGAAATAATTCAATCTTTTATTCCTCCAAAAATTTTTTAAAAAAATATTT
>SBAY01000057.1 GCA_005239945.1 Nitrospira sp. | reverse complement strand
AAAGACATACCTTGGTGTGGCTAAAGCGATAAACCTCCTTTTCCAACCGTTAGGTTGGGATTTGGTTGCGGCTCTGCTGCGCTGTGTAATCTGTGGATAAAAATCTGTGGATTTCTAATGTCTGAATCGCAGTTAACTTTTAAAAAACAGTTGACAATTAAGAAACGATAATGTATAATTTCAAACAAGACAAGGAGCTGAAAAAATGATTTCAAGAAAATGGTCAAGATTGATTATCCTCTTTCTTTTAATTAGTTATCAGGGAATAGGGTATGCGGAAGAAAAAACTCCACCTGTACCAGAAGTGCAGGCTCAATTTATCACTATTGATTTCAAGGATGCTGATATAAATGATGTTTTACGGGCATTAGCCTCTCAGCAAAAGGTCAATATTATCTCGGATGAACCACTTAAAGGACGGGTAACCATACATCTCACCAAAGTCCCTTTTGACACAGGATTAATGGCGCTTCTTAATGCCTATGGTTTAACCTATGAAAAAGAAGGAATCATCTATAAGGTAAAAAAAATTACATCTAAGAAACCCTATACTCTGTCGATAGAACGAGGATATTTAACCCTGGATGCTAAAAAGGTGGATATCAATGAAATCCTGCGCGAGATATCATTACAAAGTGGAGTTAATATCATTACGGATAAATCTGTTGTAGGAGAGATATCTATCTACCTGAAAAATGTTCCTGTAGAGGTAGGTCTGGAACGCATCCTGAGAACAGGTGGGTTCAAATATCGTAAGGTTAAGGATATATATGTTGTCGGCACCGCAGGAGAAGAAGAGGAAAGGATGAAGACCATTAGTGTCAAAAATGGGATTCTTTCCCTTGATGTCAAAGGTGCAGATATTCAAAAGATATTACGCGAAATCTCTATTCAAGGAGGGATAAATATTGTTGCCGATATGTCGGTTACAGGGGAGGTATCTTCTAATCTTGAAAATACTCCATTAGAGATTGGGTTAAGAGCCCTTTTGGAAACTAATGGATTCAGTGTGGAGAAGGTTAATGAGATATTCCAGGTAACCAAAATGAAAGGTAAAAAAACCTTTTCTATTATGGTTACCAAAGAGGGTTTATTTACCGTTGATTTAAAAGCGGCAGAATTAGATGAGGTTCTGAGGGCTATTGCGATTCAAGGGAAAATTGATATAGTTACGGCCGGTTATGTAAAAGGAACCGTAGATGCCCATCTGACTGAGGTTTCATTTGAGGAATTATTAAGATTGATATTGGAAGGAACTAATTTTACCTTTGCTAATGTTGATGGGACTTATATTATTGGAGAAGGAATATCCTTAAAACCATCTTCCCTTACATTTATTAATTCTGAAGTGATAAAAATAAACTGGATAGATGTAAATGAGGCACTAAATTTATTGCCGGAGGCGTTTCCAAAAACAAATATCAAAATACTTAAAGACCAGAATGCCCTGGCTATAGTCGGCACTAAACAACTGATTGATAAGATAAAAGAGTATATCTTTCAAATAGATAAACCTGCTCCTCAAATTATGATAGAGGCATTAATCGTTGATTATTCAACAAGTTTGAGCACCGATTTAGGATTACAGGAAGGAAAATATCAAGAAGGGCATCTTAATGTGAACCTATTCCCTGATGCGGTTATTCCATTACCATTAACCTATAAGGCAGGGAAATTAGATAGTGAATTTGCCATAAGTTTAAGGGCTTTAATCAGCAAAGGAAAAGCGACTATCAGAGCTAACCCAAGGATTGCTACCTTAAATGGCCGTGAGGCAAGTATTGATGTTTTAACTATGTATAGATATCGAGAACATCGATATAATGAATCTACGGGAAAATTAGAACCTGTAGGTGTTCCGAGAACAATAGAGACAGGAATAAAATTAAAGATTAAACCATGGGTAACGGCTTCTAATGAAATTAATATCGATGTATCACCAGAAGTAAGTGACAAAACAGGACAAACAGAAACAGCAGATATATTAGGGGGACCATTACCTGTTACAAGTGAACGCAGAATTCAAACTACTATTAGAGTTAAAGATGGAGAGACAATTATTATTGGTGGATTGGTTCAATCAAAAAAAAGCGAGGGTGAATCAAGAACCCCTATTTTAAGTCGTATCCCAATTATTGGGTATCTATTTAAAAAATTATCAAAACAAGAAAGTCAATCACAACTTGTTATTTATATTACTCCTCATATCATGTCATCGTCTAAATAAACAAAAAGGGTTTAAAGGTTTAAGGGTAAAAAATCCTTTCTTATCCTTGAACCCTTTCAGAGGTAATGAAGGGAACAAATGGAAAAATCGGAAAAAAGTAGAAAACCTCATTGTTCGAATAAACCTGTATCTTGTTATCAATGTGCCTTTGGACCATGTCAAATAACCCAGGATAACCGTCCTTTTCTTTTGCAATTAAAACATCGGGAAAAAACAAAACCTATCTGTGGCGACACCATAGACACAATCTTAGCCAGAAATCTTCTCTCCTTGCTTATAAAAGGAACTGTCTCTACGGCAATTTATGCCAAATATATTGCCGAGCTTTTATTGGCAGACCAATCACTCATAAAAAATGAAATAAAGGTACAACAAATAATCAAAAGGTTTAATGAAGTACCCTTAGATAAAAAAGAACTTATCTCGAAGGCACTTTATGATATTGAAAATTCAGGGCGTAATCCAATGAGTTTTATCTCTAACTATTTTCCTGAGTTGATTTTTAAAGACTTGACGGAACTAAACATGGTGCCTCATTCAACCTCAAGTGAAATCCTATCGGCAACTCATCTACTTAACATGGGTATAAGTTCGAATCCAGAGGATTTTTTAAGACAGGGATTTAGACTCGGATTAGCAAATTTAGGGACAATGATTATTGCCTCAGAATTTAAGGATACCATTCTTTCATCATTTAAATTATCAAAGTCGGGCTCAGAAATTTTAGGCAAAGAGGCAGTAAGCACAATGCCATTTTCAGCCGGTTTTTCCTTCCAGAAATGTCTTGATATTTTAAACAGGCTAAACTCAACTGACCCTTTAAAACCTTTACTTGACTGGCTTGTTTCTTGTGACATACGGGGTTTTGCCTTATTAATCGGCTGCACAAAACTCAATGATACCTACATCCAAATAATTAAAGAACTACTGAAAAAAAATATATTGATATTGATGGCAGGATGTAATAGTTATTCTTACAACGAATTGGATTCTGGCGAGTCGAGATTCAGCGAATCAAGATTCAACGAATCAAGATTCAACGAATCGAGATTCATTGAAACAGAATTTTTAAATTCTGATGCAACCATTAAATATGCCGGCAGAGAACTTGGAAATGTCTTATGTAATTTATCCAAAGTAACTCATATTGAAAGGGCTCTGCCACCTATCTGGCACTTTGGAGGTATGATTGACTTTGCGAATATCTTAAATTTCCTCTTTGCTATCTCTACAAGGCTTCAGATTAAGCTAAAAGATATTCCTATTACTGCCATAGTAAATGAGTTGGGAATAGAAAAACCATCAGCTATTGGTTTTGGCATATTAAGTTTAGGTATACCGGTTCATTTTGGATTTAACGAATCGATTATTAATAGTAACCTGGTGGCCAGTATATTATCTCAAAAAACAGCCGAGTTATTTGATGGACGGATTATTTTAGAAACCGACCCAACACAGGCGGTTAAATTGCTTATAGGTAGTATTGATGAAAAACGGATGGAGTTGAATATTTAAGAAATAGGTTATATAAGTCTTATAAGACCTATTATCCCACAAAAAGGAGGAAAAAAATGGACATTTCTATCATTATTATTTTGTTTATATTAAGTATAGGATTGATAGCTATTGCCTGTATTTTCTTTAATAATGCTATGAATTGGTTAGGGAAAACATTTGAATTGGAGGGAACTACGAAAAGTGTCCTGTCAATTATAGGGACTTCTCTTCCACAGGTTATAATTCCTTTTATAGCCTTTACCTTCTTAAGAGGAGTAGAAACAATACAAATTGGTATGGGAGCTATCCTTGGAGCACCATTTGTCCTGTCAACCTTAGGATTTTTTATCACGGGATATCTCATTCTATCCCTGACTAAAAAAGGTGAGCGAGGTTATGAGGTAGAGGCCGATTTTCTCCTTATATCCAGGGATATAAAATTTTTCTTGATTTCCTATACATTTGCTATATTTGCAGGATTCCTGGCAGACAAGGTTCCACAAATATTCATTGGTTTGGTTTTAATAATTATCTATGGTTATTACCTGTACCGAAATGTAGTTTATGAAGAAATGGTTTCAGAAGAACTTTATATTCCTTTATATTTTGCAGCTCGTGGAAAAGATGTTACCTTAGAAAATATTCTTTTTCAACTTATCGCCTCTTTACTTGCTTTAATAGGTGGGGCAGGGCTTTTTATTCATACCATCAAAGAAATATCTTTGTTCGAAGGGATACCCACTGCTTTATCAGGATTAAGTCTGGCCGTTATCTTTGCCCCTTTGGTCATCGAGATACCTTCAAAATTTAATTTGAAGGAACGGTTAAATGCAAGTAAGGATACCTTAGCCATTGGGAACATAACCAGTTCATTAATCTTTCAATCCTGTATTTTGACCACCTTAGGCATTTTATTTTCTCCCTGGAAATTAGAAGGTTCAGCTATACTTGTGGGATGTATTCCTATAGTCTCTACTACCATTTTCTACATTTCCCTAATTATGCAAGAAAGAATCAATCCTTATGTTCTCTTAGCCAACGGCGGATTCTACTTGATCTTCATTGCAAGCCTGTTCTTTATTAGATAACTTTTTGCGTAATGGGTTACTGTGCCTGAGTGAGAAATTCTCCAACTTTTAGTAGTGGTTTAAAAACAGGTATTTTTTAAGGGGAGAGAAACCCTTTTTGAAAAAAGTGTTTCTCTCCCCTTAAACCCCTCTCTTCCCCAAAACTTTTTAACCACAAGAGTATAAAATTTT
>SBAY01000089.1 GCA_005239945.1 Nitrospira sp. | reverse complement strand
CAAGACCTGGGATTTTATGCTCTACTAAGGCACGATTCTCTGTGGTACTAATATCCTGTATCCCTTTTATCTCCCATTTGTCTAATACTGGTTTTATTTTCATTTTTTGCCACCTGTTAACGTATAACTGATAGTACTCTCTCACATATTAATTAATAGATAAATTTTTAATAGAAGGTTGAGGTTAAGGTTGAGGTTGAGAAGGAGAAGGAAGAATTTTCCTCCCTCTTCTTAACCTTAACCTTAACCTCAACCTTATATGTATGTGTAAGTTTATGGCTTATAGCAATAGCTTATGGTAAATATTTGCCATCCGCCACACCGCTATACGCTAATCCCATACCTTTTAGCTTGTGCGGTAAGTATTTTATTAATCTTTTCTTCTAATAATTGCATATTGTCCTCCTTTTCCTTTGAATACTTTGAATTAAGATAAATATTAAATGTATTGCTGACCATCATTAGGTCGTTAGGTGATTGGGTGATTTTGTACTCTGTAGTCTGTAGTCTGTGGTCTGTAGTCTGTAATCTGTAATCTGTATTTCCCATTAAGGGGTTTTTATTAGTCTTAAACCATTTTTGTACTAAATACTCTATAGAAAACTTATCAACGAGATTTAACGAGGTTAGCTGGCTTGAGACTTTTTCTTCTATCCCTTCTTTTAAGAAGCCTGTTTTAAAGGATTTTTCTACTTTGGCAAATTTGCTTATTTTTCTCTCATCAACTGCCTCATTTACCATTTTCTCTCCTGATTGAGCTGACTTCGGTAAGACTTCTGGTTTTTCCATCACTCTAAATTTATTTAGCATCTCTTCAGATACCTTTAGTCCCTCAATTTCTTTTGCAAACTGCTCTTTTATACTCTCTCCTAAACCTGATGTCTGAATCTCCTTTAGTTCTTGCCCGGAAAGTTCTAAATTTCGTTCTGGAGATGAGTGTAGTGTTATAGAATTCCTACTTTGTGTAACAAGCTGTTCTACCTGTTTAGTTTTGGCTAAGGTAGGGGAATCTACTGCCTTAATGGATTTCTCCTTGACAAATTCATTGAGGGTTTTTTCATCAGCACTACTTGCCATCTCCTCTTTTAATTCAACACTCTTGTTTGGTATTTCTTGCTTTTCCAGTCCTCTAAATTTATTTAGCATCTCTTCAGATACCTTTATTCCTTCAATTTTCTTTAAAAACTGCTCTGTTATGTTTTCTCCTACTATTATTTGTTTATCTTCTTGTATGTTAGATAGATAAGATAGTGTTAAGGAACTAATTAATTTTTCAAGTAGAATTCGTGTTACATCTTTAGATTTTATCTCTTTAAGTTGATGAAAAAGCTCTATTTGTTTTTTATTATTCCCTCTTGTACTAAGTGATTCATCTATATCTTTTATCTTCTTTTCAAACAAGTTTGGACTTCCAGGAGGCTGGCTCAGATTTTGTTTAAGGTTTTGTTCTAAATTTATATCTTGAGCAGATTCTCTTTTAAGTATTTTTTCTATAACTTGTCTTTTCTTTTTCTCATCACCTTTTAATGCTGATGCTAATTCTGGTTGTTGAGATTCAATCTGTGAAATGACTTTTTCAAGGGGATGATCTGATAAACCTGAAGATTTATACTCCAAAGAGATTAGGTTATTAGGTGATGGGGGATTAGGGGATTAGGTGATTGGGTGATTGGGTGATTGTAGATTTTAGTATCCTTGATGTTATGTACCGTATGCTGTATGCTGTGTGTCAAGGTCTTGACTCCGGAATCCAAACTCCGAGAGTCTAACTCCGAAGTCTGCATTTCGAACTCTGCACTCCGAACTCTATCTCCTATTCTACCTGGAATAAGCTGAGCAGCATCTTCTTTCCCAGGTCCCTTTATTTCTATATTCTTGCCTAATAGTGCATTAAAAGGAAGTAATCCAAAGTCTTCTAATGAAAAGCCCAAATCGTCAAAATTTTCTAACTTTGTACTTATATTCAGAAACCTTCTTATTGACATAAGTTCTTCTTGTAAGTTTTCCCATAATTGATAAGGTGCTTTCCCACATCTTAAGTTATGTAATATAGAATTACTTAAAATTGTATTAATTCCTTCCATAATCTTACCTCGATATTGGGTTATTAGGTTATTGGGTGATTAGGTTATTAAGAAACCCCCTACTCACCCAATAACCTAACCCCCTAATCACCTTCGTTTATCATCTCTAAATAAAGTAGAATCTGGCCAATAGTCATCTCACTTACCTGCTGAGGAGTCCAACCAAATTCTTTTGCCATGATAAAACATGCCTTAGCTAATGGTGCCTGAACTAACTTTGCCAATCCATCCTTATTTACTGACAGACCACTTATCTGATTAATCTTTTCTACTAAAAATTTTACTAACCCAGCCGGCATAGAATTAATCTGTTCTATTTTGAGTTTTGGCTCTATTAAAGATTGCTGAAGCATTAATGAGGAGGCGAGTATATTATTATCTTTAGCTGCCTTAACTATTAGTTGAATATCCTTAACTATAAGTGGTCTTAAGATAACAGTATATTTTTCTTCCTCTTTACTTCCCTCCTGCTTAGAAGTGCCATCAGTAGAAAGCAATTCTCTTGGCACTTCAATCTCATGAGTTATTGAGCTACCTGCTAATAACTCTTCTGCTTTTAAAACCATATAAAGCCTTCCCTCCTTCATTCAGGAAGGTTTAGGTTGAGGTTTAGGTTGAGTTCTTGCTTAACCTCAACTTTAACCTCAACCTCAACCTTAACCTAATTTTTTATCCTGCTGTTTTATCTTCAACACTTACCCACAGTGCCATAAATTTTGCCTTTTCTAAGACAAAATCATCCTCCGGAATACCATATGACCAGTCTTGGAACTTCACTCCATGGATAGTAATGGTATTACTTGTTCCGGAGATAGCAGGATTATTCAGATTCAGCACTATGTTAAAAGCAGGCTGTACCCATGTACCTGCCGGTCGACTACTGGCTGCTTCGCCCAATAAGAGTTTAAGCAGGGCACCATTAATATACGCTCGCTCAATTGTCCCTGTGATATTAACATTTCCTGGTCTTAGTTCTGTTGGATAGCGTTGTCCTAATTCATGAAAAGGCTTTAACTCAGAGGTAACTGTTACTTCAACATTTATCGCCCTGCCAACGGTTGTCAATTCATACTCATCAATTATACCTTGAGCCTTAGTTCCCTCTTCAGTCTGTTCTACTGACAGTGTTATTGCACCATCTGAACCCCTATATACATTTGTATTTGCCATGTTAAACACCTCCATTTCAAAATTAGCAATTAACAATTATCAATTGACAATTGTTAATTGTGAATTACCTGTTTGGCTCTGGTTTGTCCAGGTTAGGTAATGACAGAGCAGGCTCTACTGCTATGTTATCTCTGCCTTAGCTTAGGTACATGATTATCTTAATGTAATCTATACTGAAAGTAGGTTTTAAGGTTGCAGTGACAATACATCTACCCTCTATTTCATCTTGTCTTGTAGCTGCTACTTCCAGTGAGTACTCAGTCAAAGCTTCATCTTGCACCATAGTAGTCAAAAACCCATCAAGAGTCGATTTAAGTGCACTACGCACTCGTGAGTTATTAAGTTTGCCAATATAAGGTTGACTCCCTGCGCGTATACCAGCCTTAGCCTTGTCTACAATCCTGCGAGTAGTAATCTGCTTAAATGGTCCTGGATCTGTAGTTATACCTTTTGTCACTACAAAAGAGCCATTCTTACGCGATAAAACACATACATTCTTCTGAATTAGTGGTATAAGCTCAGAGTAGGTATACTCTTCTTCTAATCCAGTAACCTTCAGTACCTTATTAGTTGGGCTATTGTGTACTGCTAAGGAGGATATTAATCCAGCTACTGCACATGCGGCATAAGAGGGTGATAAATTAACAGGTTGGTTTTTCTCAGCTAATTCTCTGAGTTCTTTCTCAGCCTCAGCCTTTTCTTTCTCAGCAGCTTTCTTATCATCAGCCGCCTTCTTCTTTGCCTCAGGAGTAGTAGCCTTCTTTTCATCTTCTGTAGCAGCTTTAATTTTGTCCTCAGCAGCCTGAACTTTAGCCTTATTAGCTGCCTCATAGACTTTGATTCCTGGAGTAACATATATCAGTCGGTCACTCTCTGGAACACCATCTGTTGGTTTTGGACCTCCAACTATTCCAATTCGATCTTTTTGCTCTCCTACCGCTGCATCACAATGGCCTATGATAGTATCTACATTTACTCCTGGAGCTACTACTATATGGACATCGTGCTTCATCAGGTCCATTAACCCGCTACTTATATTACCTACAGTTAAATCCATAGATTTTACCGCGTATACGGTTCTACCTCCGTTATTATAGATTAACTCAATCGCCCTGGTTAGAGATAAAGGTTTATTTGCTGTAATTGGACTTTGATATGGGTCATAGTCACCAAATTTCTCTCTTGCCTCTGCCATGTTTGAAAGGCACACTACCTTATTATTCTCTCCTTTCCTCGCTGTCCCAACTACACCAATATTACCTACAGAGACAGGACCTGCGGTTATTAGCCCTTCAGCTCGGACCTCAATATAGGTACCTGGTAAAATCATTTCGGTAATTACCTCTGGCATTTTTAATCTTACCTCCTTTCTTTAAAAAATAAGAGCCTTCTGCAAAATTCATAACCTATTGATTTTTAATAGGTTATGTGAAAATTTTCCTTGACTTTTCCTCCATGCTATGATATAATATAAGTTATT
>SBAY01000058.1 GCA_005239945.1 Nitrospira sp. | reverse complement strand
TTAATCTTATATCTATCCGTTTAATCCGCTAAATCCGCTTACCCAAAATGAAATATTCCGCTTTATCCCTTTTGATAAAACCAATAATGTGCCGAGAAACAGGTATAGTGATGCCTTAATTCCCGGTATATCTCAAGCCTGACCTTAGTCTTGTTTGAGGTTATATAGCTTCCGGCAACATTATATACCGTCTCGGTCCAATTATCCTCTACATTCCGATGCGTCCAGACACCCACCAACTTATCATTGATGTAAACCTCTAACGGAGTAAAGGTATTAGTTCTCTTGATTATCCTCAAATCCTTGCCTGGCTCAGTCTCAATTACCATTCGTTCCCCAGCAGTAATCATCCTGCCAGCATCGATGACAATTTTATCCGGTGCCTCAAGACAAGGTAGTTTAATCGCCTGGTCCTGATAATTCATCCCATAATACATCCCTGGCTCTGATTCCCAAAATTTATATTTATGCCTTAACTCCTCCTCCACATCGGCCACATCAACCCTATCTACTAATTTATAGCCGGCTAATTGTTGTAAAATATCCGAGGATTGAACCTCATCCCCTGAATGGGCTAATTGCCAATCCACTTTATAAACAACCATCGGTGCCCCACTGCCGGCAATTGTCGGCTGAATCAATTTGAATTGAGTCACCTCATCCCCTAACATCCCCAACCTGTCAAAGACAAACCAATTAGGATAGATGATAAAATACTGCGGATAATGTTTGGCGTCTAAATTCTCCAGATGTTCATAAACACTACCGGCCCCATTTACCCATGACCGGGCCATGCCCTTAGTGCCTAAACCAAGTAAATCAATAACATATCTATTGCCAAAATATTTTAATGCCCCCAGGTCATTTAGGGCAATGACTGCATCCCCCGGGATATTTTTATCTATCCACTCACCTAAGGTTATTTGCTGAAAATAAATATCCTTGCAATTTTTTCCATAGGCAACACCAAAATAAATGGTACTCATCAAGGTAAAACTTAATAAGAAGACGGCTAATCCATAAAAGACATATTTGGCCCCACCAACTACCTTGCCCATTAAATCACTAAAATAATAAACCCCTAAAAGTGTAAAAATAAGAAAGAGGGGATAGTAGGGGATAAGATAGCGATGCCAATGCCATTTAAAAGGTAGAGCCACCGCGACCGCTAATGTCCCGGTAAAAAAACAGGCCAAACTGAGCATCCCAAATTTTGACCTTTCTTTAAGGATTAAAAAAAGCCCCCCTAACAAAAAAAAGATTAAGGAAAACGGGGCAAAATAGACGCTTACCTGTCTACCTTCATTCGTCTCCATTAAGGTGGAAAACTCACCATTAAAGCCACCAAAAATATCCTTTAAAATATAAATATAATATTTACTCCCGGTAGCCAACATATCCAATAAATCAACATTGGGTTTGGTCAGGACAGACTTGGCCGTCATCGTATTAGCACTTAAGGTGTTATTGAATAAATAATTTACCCCTATCTGCCCAATCCCCAATCCAATCGGAATAAGAAAATAATAACTCTTTACCCCTTTTAACAAAATGATGCCTCCAAAAATAATTATGGATAAGAAAAATCCCTCAGGTCGGGCTAAGGTCATCAATGAGGCAGACCATAGAGTTCGTGTGTAGCGCTGTTCTTTATCATCTAACTCGCTCAGGAGTGATAACATTGTTGCCAGAATTGAGGTCGTAAATAATCCGGCATCCATACCACTGAAATAAACCCAAAGGATTGGTCCATTGAAAAGGAATAAAAGACTCATTAAAACCCCAACCATCTGATTAATTAGTCTCTTCCCAAGATTATAGACCAACCACCCAGAAATGACTAAAAAGATTACCCCCAGGCTAAAGGTATAATAAAGTATAGCTGTTTTATCCAGCCCGATTAAAAATCCAGGGATTAAGAAAAAGAGATAAATCAGACTGGTCGTTCCAGTCGTCGGAGGGTCACCTGTATTATATTGCCAGGGATGTCCATGGATAAACTGCCAGGCATATTGAAGAAAGATAAAGGTATCATCCAATGGGGCAGATAAATGTCCACTGGTATAATAAAACATAGTCCCCAAGTAAAAAATGGAAATGCTAATCGCGACAACTAAAATCCAGAGCACTGGATAATAATTTTCTTTATGTTTAAACATAATTTTAAATTAATCCTCCTTCTGGAAAAACCAATAATATGCCACTGAATAGGTATCTTGTTGTTTATTCCTGACCTCAAGGTGTACCTTGGTGAAGGGTGATGTCACCCATTTGCCGGGAATAGTCACCATAGATTCAGACCAGGTATTGCCAGGATTTGTTTCATCAACCCACTTCCGACAATATTTCCCATTTATCAGCACATCCAACTTTAATACCCCGCTCGTGCGCATGACTATTTTCATTTCCTGCCCTGGAAGTGTTTTAATCACCATACTCTCTCCACCAGAAAGGCTGCGGCCAGCATCAATAATTTGCCTGTCTCCACACGGAAATGTATAAACATAAGTAGTGCTATTTAACCCCGGCTCTGCCTCCCAAAATCTATACTTGTGTTCGGCTTCACTATCTAAATTAGCCACATCAATCTTATCTACCAATTTATAGCCATGCAGCGCGGTCATCGGTTCATCTCCTTTATTGGCTAAACTCCAGTCTGCCTGATAAACATTTATCGGCTCGATGGGACGCACCCCCACTACCTTGGCTGAATAAAGCTCTGTTTTCAATAACCCGCAACGAGTCAAATCTAAACGGTCAAGGACAAAGCAGGCCGGATAAAGTTTTTTCTCCTCAAACCATTCAAATATACTCCCCACACCATTTTGATATGCCTTAGCTAATCCCTTAGTCCCTACCCCGCATAAGTCAATAAAATTCCTATTCTCATAACACCTTAATATATTTATCCCATTCATGGCTATGGTAACATCAGCCGGGATATTTTCTCTTATCCATTTAACCAAGCCCATCTTTTGATGATAATTATCCTTGCAAATCTTGCCATAGGCAACGACAAAAAAGAAGGTGCTAAATAACGAAAAGATGATGAAAAAAGAAGATAGTCCGTAAAAGGTTTGTTTTAAGGATATGGTCGTAACCATATTGGTTATCATTTGAGAAAAATGATGCATACCAATAACCACACCCAGGAGGAAAAGTGGATAATAGGGAATGAGGGTCATATTCCAGGAATAATCCGTGGGGAAGGTAATGGCCACCAGACCAATCCCGATAAAAAACCAGCTCACCGTCAAGAGATTAATGCCCAACCTTCTGGCATATATTTCCTTAACCGCCAAAGGTAAAGCCCCTACCAAAAAGAATAAAAAGGCAAACGGGGCAAAATAGGTGGCCGTCTGTCCAGCATCAGGACTTATCATCTCGGTGTAGGCACCGTTAAAGCCGCCAAATATCTCTTTTAAAAGATAGGCATAAAACTTAATCGACTTAGCTAAAATCTCAAGTATAGGCATATTCGGGGAAAATAATGGGGATTTAGCTTGCAGAAAGGTAGAGAAGAGACTACCTGTTAGAATCAAATTTAAGAAGACACAACTAATTCCAATAATTGCAGGAATAAAAATGAAAGCACTCTTTAATTTCGCAGACCCTTGATTTAAAAACAGGTTGACGATAAGAACAATAACCAATAAGATTGAAAGTACTATCCCTTCTGGATGAGTCATGGCTAAGAGTGAACCTAAAATAACCGTCTTTTTATAATCTCCATCCTGCTCTCGTAAGAAGAAATAAAGGGTGGCTAAAATTAGCGTGCTAAAAAGCCCGATTTCAGTCCCACTTAAATATCCCCAGCTAATTGGTCCATTGAGAAGAAAAAGAAGGCTGGCGATTATACCTGAATCCCGACCAAAGAAACCTTCGGCTATCCTGAAGATTAACCAACCGGATAAAAAGAGAAATATCATTCCCAAGAAAAAGGCGTAACAAATCATTGTGTTGCCGGTTAGTCCAATGAAGGAACCCGGGGCCAAAATAATCATGTAAAGAAGACTTCTCACACCGGTTGTCGGGACGTCCCCGAAATTGTATTGAAATGGATGCCCGGCGGCTAATTGTTTAGCGTAATGAAAGTAGGAAAAGGAGTCATCCACTGGCAAGAAGAAATAGCCACCACTAAAATAGAGCGTAGAAAGGACACACAAAATGGATATTCCCAGCACAAGGCTGATGAGGATATAATTATATTTAGTCTCAACCCCTATTCTTTTTGTTTGAGCAGTTTTTTCCCGTTTTTCCAATTTTTTCTTTTTTACCTTAGCCATTGGTTTTTACTACCTCCTCGTCTAATTAAAAAATATGAATTATAAATCATAAATTCTTTTCTCTTTCCTCAATTTTTAATTCATAATTTTTAATTTCCTAACGGTTACCTTATGGATTCTATTCTACCAAAATTTTCATTAAAAGTCAACAATAAACTCAAAAACTTCGCAATTCACGGTGAAGACGATATGTTTTATTTGAAAGGTCAAGAGTTGTAACTTTTACTCTGACAAAGGGTTGCGATTATTTTGTTAAGTAATATAGCCCCGCATCCTCAAACTGGTTGAGGCTTCCATCATCAGTTCTTGTGGTTACTTTCCACCGTTCACTGAGCGGTTACCCCTTCCCTAATTTTTCTGTTGACACAATTTAAAAAATGTGGTAAAATCCATAGAGGTGATAGGACATTACCTTTAAAAATGCACAAGGAGGAAAAACAAAAATGCGGATATTAATCTTTTTGAGGCTTGCCTTGTTAATGATTTTCTTGTTACAAACCGGGATGGTTTTTGCCAGGACAATTAATCCACCGGCAGAAATAAAGATTACACCAGGGGAGGGAGGAGTAAATTTATTTAATGTTACCTGGAAGCCGCCGTCAGGTGAAAAAATTGCCGCTTATTTCTATAAACTTGATAACCAGCCTATGACCAACTGGACGACAAAAACCTCTATTAAAAACTTAAGGGTAACTGGCTCAGGTTTGCATAGACTTTATCTAGCGGCGTGTGATAATGAAGGTAATGTCTCAGCCGCGCAAGGGGTAGAATTCAACCTTGAAACAAAAACCCCAAAAGGTGGTGAATTCACTATGACTCCACCGACAGCCTATCAAGCAGGTGGTTCACCAGGGATTATTGCTGTAGGAGATATTAGTGGAGATGGGCGCAATGATGTTGTCTCGGCTAACTATTACGATAATAATATTAGTGTTTTTATCCAATTACCAGATGGGAAATTGGCTACACAAACAACCTACCCGGTTAATCAAGGTCCCTTTGGTGTGGGTATAGCGGATATGAATTGTGATGGATTAAATGATATTATTGTTGGCTGTGCGGCCGCAGATACAGTACATATATTTACTCAAAATGAAGGTGGCACACTGACTCAAACCATGGTTTTCCGTAGTGAACGGGGACCTTATGGATTAGCCGCAGGCGATGTCAATGGTGACGGCAGAAACGATATTGTTATCACTAACTCAGGGGCAGCCTCGATTAGTATTTTTACCTGGGTGCCTGATATTAAGGAAAGTTATGACTATCTACTTGGCTCTTTTAAAGGATGCGATAGCCTGACTATGCAGAAACAGGGAAAAGATATATTTGCCCATATTGTTTATGCGGCTGGACCCACTACTTACTGGTTAGCCATTGGGGATATAAATGGTGATTTCAAAGAGGATATTGCCGCGGTTAATTATTCTAACAGCACCTTAAATGTATATTTTCAACAAGCGGACAGGTCACTTCTTTCTCTTGGTGCACTTCAAACCGCCGGAGGAAATCCGTTTAATGTCTGCCTGGGCGACATTAATGGTGATGGGTTGAATGAAATTGTTACCTCTGGAGGTCCGTTATCCGTCTTTGGTAGAAAGGATAATGTTTCATTTGGACTAATTGGCACAATTACCACCAAAGAAGGTCGCAGTGGAGCAGTTAGAATAGGTGATGTAAATAATGATGGTCGGGCGGATTTGATAAATTCAAACTCTGAAACCATTAGTGTTCATCTACAAAACAATAATGGAAAATTACTTCCACCAGCCCATTTTTCTACCGGTAAAGGACCTGGTGGATTGGCTATTGCTGATGTGAATAATGATGGCATAAATGATATAATTACCGGAAATATTAATAATAACAACATCACCGTCCTGCACCCTGTCTGGTAAAAAGCAAAATGAAAAATATTAGAAAATGGTTAACCAATGAGTACATCTTAATGCCTACCTTAATTGTCTGGACCGGTTGGGTATTTATCAGGTATCATCAACAACACCCTGATTTTTACACAAAAATAAAACCCTTGTTTGACCCACTTATTTTACTTGTGCTCCTAATTAACCTATTCTAAGAATAATGTAGATCTCTTTAAGATTCTTCAAGTCAGACATTAGACTTCAGACTTTAGACATCAGACTTAGAGTAAACATTTTACGACTTAAGTCTAATGTCTGATGTCTATGGTCTAATGTCTGAATTGAAGATAAGGGATAAATCGTTTGGGGTTAGAAATTAGGGATTCTAAAAGAACTCATCTGCTTGCTTCGTGATAGCATCTAATTTTTCTTTTAATATCTTACACTCTTGATTTATATCTGCCTCTTTAGATACCTGATATGGTTTCCCAAAAATTATTACGCCTTGTGTGAAAAGATATGGTAGTAGATATTTATCCCATGCCTTTTCAAATATCCACTTTTTCTTAGCCGAGGTGGTTAATGGAACAATATATCCTTTCTCAGGTTTTAAACCTGTTTCCTTTTTGGCGGCATAGATAACCCCTTCCTTTACCTCATAAATAGGTCCTAATGGACCATCAACGGCAAATCCCACATCATATCCTGCCCTCATTTCTTTGAGCAATCCTAATAAACCCCTGACTCCACCCCTGGTATAAGAGCCGCGAACAATCCTATGTCCAAACCTTTTCAAAATCCTGCTTTGGTATTCTCCATCACGACTTAAACTTGTCATTAGCGCAATCTGCCGATGACTCAGATAGGAGACTAACATAAATTGTCGGCCATGCCAGAAGGCATAAATTAGTTTTTTGCCCTCTTGATGCAACTGTTTAACTTCTTCCTCACCAATGACCTTGAGCCTCAATGTCTTATTCATTAACCAGATTAATAAATATGCCAGAAGTGGGATAATAAAGTTTAAAATTCTTTGCTTCATTTAAAACCTTAGTCGGACGCCAACGGCAAATCTTTGTTGTTGCCCAGGATAACCTGCAAGATATTGATACTTATCTCCGAATAAATTCTCACAGGAAAAGGAATAGAATAGATTCTCATTGATTCTCTTTTCTCCGGTAATATTCACCAGAAAATAGCTTTCTAATTTAGGAGTTGCTGAATTTGTTCCTGCATAAGCATCACTGGCATATTCACCCTGCAGATTAATGGTTAATTTCTCCCCATCTTTATATCTCAATCCAATCTTCAGTTTATTCTCAGGGATATTGGGAAGCACACCATCTGATTTATTCTTTGGATTAATATGGGAATAAGTAACATTCTGGCTTAGTTTAGGGTTAAAAAAGTATCTCAGCCCAAGGTCTAATCCCGATAAAGATGCCTTGCCTACATTATCAGGCATATAGACATAAGTAGTAGAAGAGCCACCGCTCCAGATAATATAGTTTTTTATCTGTTGTGTCCAAAGGGCCCCTTCTAAGAAAAGCTCATCTGATACCAGATAATCACCACTTACCTTATATTTCCAACTTTCTTCCGGCTTTACCCCTGGATTTATCCTCCGGTAGTCATTAACGATATAAAGTTCATCAAAGGTAGATAATGATAACCCTCGCTCTATACTTCCTAAGATAAGAAGGTTTTCCTTCTTAGAATAATGTAGATTAAGCAAGAAGTCTAATTGAGATGTCGAAACGCTATCCTTATATTCATCAAGAGATACCCTTGCATCAAGAAGTAGTGGTGGAGTAATTTTAAAGCGTTTGCCCTCAGCGTACAAGGAATAGAATTTCAATGTTCTACCTTGACCTCCACTTTCTAATTTCTCCTGGTAAATCTTGGTTCCTATAGATAAGGGAGGATTATCTTTTTTAAATGGGGTATTGAATTCAAGGTGTAGCCCCAGGGCATTATTTTTAACTGTCCCAGTAGCCGTAGCACTATGAATATTCCCCTTGCCAATATCAAGGCCAAGTGATAGTTTTGATTCTGGTTGAACCTTGACCTCATAACTTAAGGCTATTGACTTTTTTGATTTATTTTCGACAAACGCGCCTTGATAAGGCAGGGTTACATCCTTATTTAGATACTCTACCTCTGTCCGAAGTGACCATTTCTGGAAATTAACTAAGGTATTTCCACAAAGGTAATCCTGACTGACCTTTTGAAAAGGAGAGATGTTATTCCAGCTGAATCCATCCAACCTATTCCTGTCTATGCGAAAGTAATAACCTACATCCCTGGTTTCATTGGTATGAGTAAAGTCATAGAGCAAGAGCTCGTTACTACCATAAGCCATACCAAAGGAAGATAAAGTAGGTTTAGGTGTTTTTTCTTCCTCCTTAAAAATAGGTTTTTTTATTGCCTCCACTTTCGGCAAAACAGGTTTTGGTTCAATCTGCGGTGGCTTAACCTTTTCGAGTGTGTATGCCGGAGGCTCAACAGCAGGAAGAGGTCTCATGATAATATCCTCCTCTTCTTCCTCAATGGTTGATTTATCCTTGCCAATAATAGACACCTTTTGTGGCTCAATGTTTGACCTGTCGGTCGAAGTCCCCTCCTGCGCAAAAACTATCCCACACCCAAGCAATACTATCCCTATCCCTACAACTAAAATACAGATACTCTTTTTCATTTTTTCCTCCTTTAAAATTATAGATCTTATAAGTCTTATATGACCTATTTCTTTTCGACCTATTTCTTTTTCTTGCACTGTTCTATGTAATCTCGTGCCTCTGTGACTAAATCTTTTCTGGACACAAAATTCTTGATTAGATTCTCAAATTCTACGATAGCCTCTTTATACTCCTCTTCTTCATATAAACACACACCGATTCTAAACTGGGAATCAGCCGTCCATTCAGAATCAGGGTATTGCCTGACCAATGCCCTGAAGGTCATAACGGCAGAAGATTTATCATTATCTTTGATAAAACACCGTCCTAACCAATAAAGGGCATCATCGATTTGAGTGGATTTGGGATATTCATCAATGAGTAAATTATACTCCTCGATAGCCTTTTTAATCTCTCCTTGATTATAATAAATCTCCCCCATTCTATATCGTAATTCTGCACATAATTCCTTTTCTTCCGGATTGGTCTGGATGAAATTTCGATAAACGGCAATTGCCTCATTATATTTTTTCTGTTGAAACAGGCAATTCCCCAATTGATATAAGACATCTTTTTTTATCTTTGGCGAGGCAGTAGGGTTTTTAATTACCTTTTGATAGGCATCCTCGGCCTCTTTAAATTTTTTTAGATTATAAAGGCAGGTCCCTATTTGATACTGTGCCTCATTAGCTAAAGTAGAGGACGAAAACTTATCAATCACCTGTTGATAGACAGTAAGTGCATCTTCATATTTACCCTGACTATAATAAGTCCAGCCTAACCAATATATAGCCTTTGAAAGATATTTGCTTTCAGGATAGCCTTTAATCAATTTCAAAAAATATTGTTGGCTAACCCCAAAATTTTCCTGTTTATAGTAGCTTTGAGCCAATTGATAGAGACAGATATCGATTAATCTACTCTCAGGATAATCGATGGTTAGCTTTAGATAGGTATCTATTGCCTGTTGATATTCCTTTAAATTAAAGAGGCAATTACCTGTTTTGTAAAGCACCTCAGGAATTAATGTTTTTATCTCGTTGAGGCTTACTTCGTTAGAGGGCATAGAAAGGAAATTTCTGAATTCCTCAACGACATCTTGATATCTTCCTTCAAGATAATAAGACCAACCAATCCCATATTGAATTTTAGGTAAAAGATTACTTAAATCTTTTGGTGAATACTGTCTTTGTAGTTGTAAAAAACAGCCTCTTGCCTTTTCATACTCTTGTATCCGGCAATAAGCAAGCCCTAACTGATAACATACATCCCGAGATAAAGGATGTTTAGGGTAATTTTTTAGAAAATGATTATAGACATCCGTGGCAGACAAATAATCTTCTTTAATAAAAAATTTATTTCCTAATTCATAAAGTGCCAATGGGGTCTGGGTTGAATCTAAGTATCCAGCCATCATCCGATAGCAGTTCGCCTTAGCCCCTACAAAATCATCTATCTTGATATACGCGCTCACTAATTCATAGAGTGCTTGTGGAAGTAAGGGATTTCCAGAGAAACTTGTTTCGTGAACCATATCTTCATAGATATCAATTACTTCTTTAAACCTATTCTGCTTTTTATAGACCATCCCAAGTTGAAAATAGGCATTACAAACCAGGTCACTATCTTCAACCTTAAAGTTTTTGATTAATTCCTCAAATGCCCAAAGAGCCTTCTCGAGATTATTTAATTTTAATTCAGAAAGACCAAGGTTGTAATAGGCAGAAGAGGTAAGTTCATTTTTAGGAAATTCTGTAATTAGCCGTTGAAATGCCTCTTTTGCCTTTGGGTAATCCTTTAATCGATTTAAAAAGATTTCCCCTGAATAATATTGTGAAAATACTGCCAGCGAGGCAAGCCTCTTTGTTGAAGTAGGGTATTTTTCAATGATTGTAGAAAAATCCAAAACCGCCTCTTCAAACTGTCCCTGGGAATACAAACAAAAAGCCTTGATGAACAATGCCTCCGGGAAGTATTGATGTTGTGGATAGGCATCGACAAATTTGAGAGCCTCAATAAGTGCATTATTCCAATTCTTCTCCTTATACCAGCAGTCCGCAAGATAATATTGGCAGACAACCTGTAATTCTGTATCCGTGGTTTGCCTTGCCGCTGAGGTAGTACTGATGAACCTTGAAAAAGGCAAGGTAGCCTCTTTATAATAGCCACAATGGTAAAGGCTAATGCCCTGGAAATAAAGACTCATAGTTAGATATGGGTTTTGCGAAGGCTTACTTTGTTGATGATTTTCGGATATTTGTCTAAAATATTCATAAGCCTTTGAATAATCCTGTTTTTCAAAGGAATACCTGCCTAATCTATATAGTGCCTCAGGGACTGCGGGGCTTTCAGGATGAGAATCTATTATCCTCTGGTAAGTAGCGATTATTTCTTCTTCAGGGCGATTAAGTTTAGTCAAAACCTGGGTAAGACGAGTCAAAACATTTGATACCAATTCATTATCTAAATGTATTTGGGCAAGATATTGATATTTCTCTAAAGCCTGCTCGTATTTTTCTTGATAATACAGGCATTCGGCTAAATAGAATGTTGCTCTTGGGATAAACTGACTTCCCGGGTATTTTTGGATAAATCGTGCCCATTCATCAGCGGCTAATAGATAAAGTCCCCTATTGTATAGTTCTTTTGCTCGTTCAAAATCATCTTCACCTTCGGTAAAGGTTTGCTTTGTCGAGGATAAGATTGAGGTTGAAGGATATAATCCGGCAAGAATTTCAGGTATAAGTATAAATTGGAAGGTTATAGTCAAAAAGATTATATAAAAACGAGGCAAACCTCTATTTCTTTTCATCATACCCTCCCATAGTAATTAGTAATTAACAATGTAATAATTGATAATTGTTAATTGATTTTATATTAGCATAAATTTGGTATAAAGTCAAGAAATTTTTGAGCACCGTATATCTAATATAATTAAAGGATATACCTGCTCAAATCTTCATCCTTGACGATATTCTCCAATTTAGAGCGGACATAGGCGGCATCGATAGTTATTTCTTTATCTGGGATATCTGGTGCCTCAAACGAAATTTCTTCAACCACCTTTTCTATAATCGTATGGAGTCTTCTGGCACCAATATTTTCAGTCCGTTCATTGATATTATAAGCCAGCGCAGCCATCTCACTAATGGCATCCTCAGTGAATTTTATGGCTATCCCCTCTGTTTCCAACAAGGCCACATATTGTTTAATCAAGGCATTTTGAGGCTGGGTAAGAATTTGCTTGAATTGTTCTTCGGTTAATGATTTCAACTCTACCCTGATGGGGAACCTACCCTGTAATTCAGGGATTAAATCAGATGGTTTCGAACCATGAAAGGTACCGGCGGCAATAAATAGGATATGTTGAGTTCGCACAGAGCCATGGCGGGTATTGACGGTTGAGCCTTCGACAATAGGTAGTAAATCCCGCTGAACACCTTCTCGTGAGACATCTGGTCCGCCACCTGGCGTGCCGGCACCTGCGATTTTATCTAATTCATCCAAAAAGATTATTCCCTGGTTTTCTACCCTTGAAATCGCCTCCTTGGTTACCTTCTCGATGTCAATCAATTTTTGAGATTCCTCTTGAGCCAATATTCTTCGAACCTCGGCTACCGTCACCTTTCGCTTTTTAACCCTTGGTGGTAAGACACTACTCAACGCATCGGTAAATCCCAAGTCCATCCCCTCTATTCCACTACCGGCAAAGACCTCTATCATGGGAATCGTTGTTTCTTTTACCTCAATCTCTATCAGCCTGTTTTCTAATTTCCCTTCCTGCAATTGTTGTCGTAATTTCTCACGCGTAGCCTTGAATCTTTCCTCATCATTAACCTTTTCTGGTTCCTGGTCAGACTCTGGCTCCTGCTCAATAAAGGAAATAAAAGGCAAGGGATTTATCTCTCTCTGGGATTTTTTTTTGGTTTTAGTTTTTGGCACTGGCAGGAGAATATCCAATATCCTTTCTTCTGTTAATTCCTCTGCCTTTTCCTTTATAGATTCCATCGCTTCCGTTTTAACCATGTTAAAGGTTAGATTTGTCAGGTCACGAATCATCGATTCTACATCTCTGCCTACATATCCAACCTCAGTAAATTTAGTTGCCTCTACCTTTAAGAAAGGGACTTTAGCCAATTGAGAAAGTCGTCTGGCAATCTCTGTTTTGCCAATACCGGTAGAACCAATCATAATGATATTTTTAGGTGTAACTTCATCCTTTAGTTCATCTGGCAGCCGTTGTCTCCGATAGCGATTTCGCAAGGCAATAGCCACAGATTTTTTAGCATCCTTTTGCCCGATGATGTATTTGTCCAACTCCTCGACAATCCGCTTTGGTGTTAATTCATCCATTTATCTTTTTTCCTCCTTAAAATTCGGTCTGACCAATCAAACCTGTTGGACCTGTCAGATATCTAAAAAATGCCCTAATTTTTCCTTCTTAGTCTTCAGGTAATCCACATTAAACTCAGTTGGTGATATTTCTATAGGTATCCGCTCAACCACTGTTAATCCATATCCCTCTATGCCCACAATTTTGCGTGGGTTATTGGTCAACAATCTAATGGTAGAAAGCCCTAATTCAGCTAAGATTTGAGCTCCAATTCCATATTCGCGCAAATCCGGCGGAAAGCCTAATTTTTTATTTGCCTCAACGGTATCCAATCCTTTATCCTGTAATTCATAGGCCTTTATTTTATTGAGTAGCCCAATACCTCTACCCTCCTGACACATATAAAGCAATACCCCTTTCCCTTCCTTTTCTATCATCGAGAGGGCAATTTTCAGTTGTGCCCCACAATCACATCGACTTGATTTAAATACATCCCCGGTTAAACATTGAGAATGGACCCGTACCAAAACATCTTTAGCCCCAGACACCTCTCCTTTTACCAGGGCTACATGGACATGGTTGTCTATTATCGATTCATAACCATATATTTTAAATTGGCCATAATTACTTGGAAAGAAGGCCTCGGCTACCTTTTTAATTAATTTTTCCGACCTTCCTCGATAAGAAATAAGGTCGGCAATAGTAATTATTTTCAGGTGATGGAGTTTAGCGAATTCTATTAAGGAAGGCAATCGTGCCATGTGGCCGTCTTCATCCATTATCTCACAAATTACACCGGCCGGATAACACCCGGCCAATTTAGCTAAATCCACCGCTGCCTCTGTATGTCCGCTTCTCCTTAAGACCCCACCTTCTACTGCCCGTAAGGGAAAGATATGGCCTGGACGGGACAAATCCTCAGGTTTGGTGTTTGTATCCAAAATGGTCTTTATCGTCAGGGCACGGTCATGGGCGGAAATACCTGTTGTTGTCCCATATTTAGCATCAATTGAAACAGTAAAAGCGGTTTCTAAAATATCTGTAGCCTCTGCCACCATCGAATGAATTTTCAACTCA
The DNA here is from genome assembly GCA_005239945.1 of Nitrospira sp. GTDB lineage: Bacteria > UBA9089 > CG2-30-40-21 > CG2-30-40-21 > SBAY01 > SBAY01. Next base: position 4,465 of record SBAY01000058.1, on the reverse strand, counting down.
TCCAATCTCGAACCAATAATAGGCAAACATATCAGTCCCCGACCATACTTAGCCATAAAATTTATATGTTCTGAGGTGATATATTCAGCCAAACAGACCAGGTCACCTTCATTTTCTCTATCTTCATCATCGACAACAATAATTAATTTCCCAAGTTTCAGGTCTTCAACAGCCTCTTCGATTTTACTGAATTCCATTTTTTCCATTATGTCATTAATAATAACATAAATTAAATCAATTGTCAATGAAAAATCATAATTTGGGCAGCAATTCTCATTTTAGATAGGATTACAGGATAAATAGGATTTTTCGGTGGTGTTCCTAAATATCTAACTTGTGTAAAAAAAGGAGATATGAATATATTAGAGATATGGGGATAGAACAAAATATATTAAAAACAACCTAACTAATCAAATCTGACCAGCAGGAGCATCTCTTTCTACAAGTGACTTAATATATTTTGTTTTGCTCATTAAACGCTTTCTTGTAGATTGTTGAAAGATGCCAAAAGTCTATGCTGTTCTTACCGGCATAAGGACACATAAATAGTCCTCCCCCTCTTTTTCCGCTCCTGGTTTTATTATCCCTGAACTTGATGAGTTTTTAAGAGAAATAATTATCTCTTCGTGTTCAATGTTCTTTAAAACATCCATAAGGTATTTAGGATTAAAGGCAATTTGCATGTCTTCCCCTTCATAATCTATCTCTAATTCTTCCCAGGCATCGCCTAAATTTGGGGTGTTGGATGAGAAATTTATTTTATTTTTAGCAATATCAAGTTTGACTATATTTGTATTCTCTGATGTCATTAAATCTATTCTTCGACAGGTAGAAAATAGTCTTTGATTATTAATCTTTAAAATTTTATCATTTTCTTTAGGAATTACCCGTTCATAATCTGGAAATTTGCCTTCTATTAATTTGGAAATGATTATTACCTCATCTGTTTGAAAGACAATTTTATTTTTATCCAAGAATATGTCTATGTCTTTGTTTTCCTTTATTATTCTATTAACCTCGGTTAATACCTTTGTTGGAATGATTACTTCACTACCTTCGGTTAAATTTTCAGGTAGTGTTTTTTTAATTAAGACTAATCGATGTTTATCTGTGGCCACCATCTTACATTGATTATCTTGAACAACAAACAAGACCCCTTTTAAAATATAATGAGTTTCATCTATGGAGGTAGCAAAAATCGTTTTTTTTATCATCTCTTTAATTAAAGTGGAAGATATCTTAAAGAATTTTTCTTTTTCATATTCGGGAAATAAAGGAAAATCCTCCTTAGGAAGACCAAAAAGATGAAAGACCGATTCCTTAGACGAAATCACCGCCCGATTATTTTCATCTACCTCAATCAGGACATCCTCTTGAGCCTCTAATTCTCGTATAATCTCACTCAATTTCTTTAAAGGTAAACAAATACTACCTTCGGTTATTACCTCTAATTCAAGATGGGTTTTGATACTTAATTCTAAATCCGTGGCCATTAAAGTCAGTTTGTTTTCTTTTGCCTCTAAAAGGATAGTCGAAAGAATAGGCAGGATTGTTTTTGGAGAGGAAATTGAAATTAATTGAATAGATTCTAATAATGATTCTTTTTTGGTTTTTATTTTCATTTTTTAACTCCTTTGAAAGAATAGGTCTTATGTGTTCTATAAGACCTATTCTTAATTTAATTTAACAGTATTATAAATTTAGTAATATTAATAATACTGTTAATTCTGTTAATAATTCTTTAAAGTCAATAATATCTATATGATATCTGTTTAATAACTATGTGGATAAGTTTTAATTATTGCACAGCACTTCTAATATCGTTAGTGATTCTTTCAATAATCTTCTTTGTGTTTGGGTCCACATCTATTTGATTTTTAATTTTATTATAGGCATGAATAACGGTGGTATGGTCCCTACCTCCAAATTCGCGTCCAATTTCAGGTAAAGAATGAGTCGTCAATTCTCGACACAGATACATAGCAATATGTCTTGGAAAGGCAGTATTGGCATCCCGTTTTTTTCCTTTTAATTCGGGAGGTTGAAGATTGAATTGTTTGGCGATACTTTCCTGAATTAAGCCCAGGGATATCTTCTTTGGTTCACTACTGACCAATACATCCTCTAAAACGCTATTGGCCAGGGATAGGTCAATTGTTTTCTCATGAAAAGAGGCATAAGCAATGATTCTAATCAGGGCACCTTCTAATTTACGGATATTAGCCTTTATCTTAGTGGCGATAAAATAGATGACATCATCCGGAATATCAGTCCGTTCACTTTCTGCCTTTTTTTTTAATATGGCCATACGAGTCTCTAATGTAGGTACCTGAATATCGGTAATTAGGCCCTGTTCGAATCGGGATATCAATCTATCCTCTAATGTTGGGATTTCCCTGGGTGGTCTGTCAGAGGTAAGGACAATTTGTTTCCGTGATTCATAAAGGGTGTTAAATGTGTGAAAGAACTCATCCTGGGTTGATTCCTTACCTTCAAAGAATTGAATATCATCTATTAATAACAGGTCAACATTTCTATATTTATTTTTAAAATTCATGCTTTTATCGTAACCATAGCGAATAGAATCAATAAACTCATTCATAAATTGCTCGGAGGAGACATAGACTATTTTTTTCTTTGGTTTGGTATTTTTAATCTGATGTCCAATGGCATGAAGTAAATGTGTTTTTCCCAAACCAACACCGCCATAGATAAAAAGTGGATTATAGGTCTTGGAGGGTAATTCGGCAACTGCCTGGCAGGCCGCATGGGCAAAGCGATTATTCTCGCCAACAACAAAGCTTTCAAAGGTGTATTTTGGGTTTAGAAAACTCAATTCTTGGGTAACTGTTTGGGACTCGATGGATTCAGGGGCAGTATTTCTTGAATATAAGTCATTCTCCTTTGCCGGATTAGGAGGGGTAACCGTAAATTTCATAGCTATTTTTTTGTTGGCGATCTCACCTGCCGTTACCTCGATTATACCCTTATAGCTATCCTCTAATTTTTCCTTAAAGAATTTACTTGGTATTTCTAATTCTAAGACATTGTCAATAAAGGATTTTACCTTAATAGGTTTTATCCATAAATCCAAACTTTCCTTACTTAAATTTTTCTTAAGTCCAGCCACAACATCATTCCAGAATGCCTCACCCTCATTTTTTATTGAATCAATAGCCATGATAAATCCCCTCCCTTCTAATTAATAATTATCAATTAAAATTGATAATTATTAATTCACATCTGTTCACAACTTATCCACAGATGGGTTACCAATTGAAATATAACAACTTAATTTTTGAATACCCTTACAAATCCTAATAGAAGTTACACACAGAGTTATCCACAGGTGTGTATAAGTTCTATTAACATCTATTTACAAGTTATCCACAATGAGGTAAAACACTTGAAAAGCAAGAGCTTAGTTTTTAAATACCTTTACAAATCCTAATAGAAGTTACACACAGAGTTATCCACAGGTGTGCATAAGTTTTATTAACATTTACTCACAAATTATCCACAATTGAGCAAAACATTTGGAAAGCAAAGACTTAATTTTTGAATACCCTTACAAATCCTAATAGGAGTTACACACAGAGTTATCCACAGGTGTGAATAACTTCTGGAAGGTATATTCTGGGAAGATTTGCAGGTTGTGGATGAGGGGTAGTCAGGAACCATTTTCCCAGCCACCGACAATCCATCACCTGCACCTTTAATATTATATCATAACTCAGAAAAAAAGCAAGATAAAAATGCACTCCAAATGAAAAAAAGTTGTAAGCCTATTATTTGAAAGTAGTTGTAATTAAGGCCATTTTGGGAGGGTTTATTTTCATCGTTTTTCCTGTGATTTTTATTGGAAATTAGAAAGTAGGACTTCTTGTTTCCACTCTCTTCCTTCTGCCCTATAAACAGAGTTAGTTCTACCATTCCCTAATAACTCTGCCATTTATGCCGGAGGAACGTTACAAAGCACTAACTACCGTATCACCGCTATCTTGCCTATCTTCTTCAACTCCTCTTCGGTGGTAATGATGTAGATGTAAATACCGCTATCAACCTTTTGTCCATATCTATCCTCGACATTCCACTGCCAGATGGCTTGTTGGTTTTCTACTTCACGGATTAAACTGCCCGATATATCGTAAATCCTGATACGGCTGTTTAGCGGTAAACCCTCAAAATGGATGCAGTCATCACCCCTACTCGGCTTGAATGGGTTGGGATAGACAACTAAAACGGATAAATCCTGTGGTGTGATTGCCCCGGATAACATAAATACACCCAGTCCATCTATCTTCGCCCGAACGATATTGCCTATCGTATCCACTACCGAATCCGAAATTTCGAGCCAGCGGTTATTTCTTAACTTATAAACCCGCAGGGTATCTTCTTTGATTGAACCTAATGCCTGCTTACCGTAACTTATGTCTATGAAAGCAAAACTGCCAGTGCCATAGCC
>SBAY01000341.1 GCA_005239945.1 Nitrospira sp. | reverse complement strand
CAAAATCACCAAAACACAAAATTCCACAAAAGGAAATTTTAGTGAAATTTAGTGCCTTTGTGTTTTTGTGGCTAAACTTTTTCAAAAACGCTATTTCCCAAATGCCTCGGAATTTTTTTGGGAGTTGACTTTAGGTAAAAGTTCTGTTATAATTATAGCCAAATGGATAAGAAGAAAAAAGAGGTAACTAAAATAAAAAAGAAAGTAAAGATGGGACTTATTGCCGGTAGAGGTGAATTGCCTCTGATTTTGGCTAAGCAAATTAAGAAGGAAAACTTTGAACTCATTATTATCAGTTTGATTAAGGATGCCCACAAAGGGTTGCAAGCAATAGCAGATAGGTTTTATATGTTTGAGCTGGGACAAATACAGACAATAATCGATACCCTCATTTCAGAAGAAGTCCAACAACTCGTTATGATTGGCAAGGTAGACAAAGAGATAATTTTTGATACAGCAAGGTTAGATTCAAAAACCAGGGCAATATTAGCCAAATTAAGGGATAAAGATGATAATGCGATTATGAAGGCAATTGTGGAGGAATTAGGGGATGCAGGCATCAAGGTGTTAGACCAAACACTCTATTTGTCCGATTTATTAGCCACAAAGGGTGTCTTGACTAAAAAACAACCGGATAAAAGGCAATGGCTTGATATTGAATATGGAATGATGATGGCTAAGGAGATTGCTCGTTTAAACATTGGGCAGATGGTGGTAGTAAAGGACAGAACTGTTCTGGCTGTCGAGGCTCAGGAAGGCACTGATGAGACAATCTTGCGAGCCGGGGGATTAGGTAAAGAAGGGCTGGTTGTGGCTAAAACCTCTAAACTCGGACATGATGTGCGCTTTGATATTCCTACCGTAGGCTCTTCGACAATTAAGGCATTGATTAAAGCAAAGGCAGGGGTATTAGCCATCGAATCAGGTAAGGTAATCATCGCCGACAAAGATAAGATGATAAAAGAGGCAGATGAATCTGAGATTGTAATTGTGGGGATATAAAACTTATAGCACCTATTAGCCAAAAGTTCTCATCCGAAGTTTCCCGCACAAAGAAATTGGAAGCCTTAACAAATTTAAGGTTTCTCTCCCCGAACAAGTTCGGGCATCCGATGAAAAGTTTTGACTAATAACTACTGCCTCTTCAAGATTGAATTCGTGGGTAAAAATTTCTCCCTCTCCCCTTGTGAGAGAGGGTAGGGTGAGGGAAGATGGGGGAAGATTATCACCCTCCCCTCAATCCCCTCCCATCAAGGGAGGGGAAAAACAACTAACCCCTAAAATCAATCTTGAAGAAGTACTACTAGACACCTAAAAATTGTTATCCGCATCTTTTAATCTTGGATACACCTTATCTTTTTCCGAAAGGATTGGATTCTTGATGGGCCAATTAATTCCAATATCAGGGTCGTTCCAGATTATTCCCCTTTCATCTTCAAATGAATATTCTTCGGTACACTTGTAAGTAACCTCTGCTGTATCGCTTAACACAAGGAATCCATGGGCAAAGCCGGGGGGGATATAAAGTATATGACAATTTTCTTCAGATAGTTCCATACTAATCCATTGTTTATATGTAGAAACCTCTTTTCTTATATCCACAAATACATCATAAATTTTACCTTTCAGACACTGGATTAATTTCCCCTGCGCTTTAGGGATTTTTTGGTAATGAAGCCCTCTCAGAACATTCCTGGCTGATTTTGAATAATTGTCCTGAACAAAATTTTCCCTTATCCCTATCTTAGCAAAATCCAGATATTTATAGGTCTCCATAAAAAAGCCTCTTTCATCAACAAAAACCTTTGGCTTTATAAGTATAACTTCAGGGATTGATAGTTTCTCAAAATCAAATGGCATTTTCTTCCTCACTCAACAATTCTAATTTTAGACAGGATTACAGAATAAATTAGGATTTTTTAACAATCGCGGTTTATGTTTTTTTAAAATACTGTAGAGGAAATGTCTTCTTCTATCGTTTTGAGCATTTGCGTTAGAGATTCCGTATCCTATAATCCTTAAGAAGACATCTGGTTGCTCCTGCTTAATTCTGTCAAAAAGTCAAAATGAGAATTGATGACTCCTCACTTAACTAAACGCAAGAGATATTGTCCATAATTATTCTTCTTTAGAGGTTCTGCCAGTCTCAATAATTGTTCTTTATCTATATATCCTAAAGAATAGGCAATCTCTTCTACACAGGCTATTTTTAACCCTTGCCTTTTTTCGATAATGGCAACGAATTCTCCTGCTTCACGAAGGCTTTCCTCTGTTCCTGTATCAAGCCAGGCATATCCCCTTCCCGTGATCTCAACCCTGAGATTACCCTCTTCTAAATATTTTTTATTCACATCCGTTATTTCAAGTTCTCCACGCCACGAAGGCTTGATATCCCTGGCAATTTCAACAACATGGTTATCATAAAAATATATCCCTATAACGGCATAATTAGACCTGGGTGTTTTAGGCTTTTCTTCGATAGACAAAACCTTCCCATCTTCATCAAACTCAACTACACCATATCGCTCTGGGTTTGTAACATAATAACCAAACACCTTCCCACCGCGGTATTTACTTATATCTCTAACGCTCTTTTCTAACAAATCAGTTATTCCATTGCCATAAAAGATATTATCTCCTAAAATAAGACAGACATCATCCTTACCAATAAATTCCTCTCCAAGGATAAATGCCTCAGCCAGCCCATTTGGCTGAGGTTGTTCTTTATAAGAGAATTTTAATCCTAAATTAGTCCCATCCCCAAATATCTCTTTGAATTTGGGTAAATCATGTGGGGTTGAGATTATCAGTATCTCCCTTATGCCCGCCAGCATCAGGACTGATAAGGGATAATAAATCATGGGTTTATCATAAATAGGTAATAACTGTTTACAAACACCCAATGTTATCGGATAAAGTCTTGTGCCACTTCCTCCAGCAAGAATAATTCCTTTCAAATTTGACCTCCTTACCAGTTTTCCATACACCTTTTACAAAGATACTTATTGTTCATAACCGTTCAGGTTGTTTAGGCGATAGGCTGTAGACTGTTAGCTATTGAGTATTGACCACCCAAAATCTTCTCGTTTTCCATGTTTTTGAGTCGTAATCAAAACCGTGGTTATCAAATCCCTGAGTTTCATATCATCTTACATACTTCCGCCCTACAGCCTAAATGCCTACAGTCTATCTACCTGAACGGTTACTTCCACCATTGGTTGTCTTTTAGTATATCACAGATTCCTTTAGAAAGCAACTCTTTTTTTCAATTGGCAGAAATTCCCCAACTTTTAGTAGTGGTTTAAAGAGAGGTGTTTTTTAAGGGGAGAGAAACCCTTTTTGAAAAAAGGGTTTCTCTCCCCTTAAACCCCT
>SBAY01000121.1 GCA_005239945.1 Nitrospira sp. | reverse complement strand
TGCGTGGGATTTGGTGCTGAGATGGTTGCTAACCTTTACTCAGACCAGACTTTCACTGATAAGAACTAATAAACTTGCTCGGCACACTCATTTTTTAAATACCTCCTTGTATAAATGGCACTGTAAAATTTTAATCACGAAAACACGAAAGTTTAAAAACACGAAAAAGTTATAAGTGTTTAATTATAAATATGTTTCGTGTTTTCTTCTTTTCTTGATTTCGTGATAAAAATCTTTTACCTTTTCTTTTAGCTCTTTTTTTGAGCAATCTGTGTTAATTACAAAATCGGCTAATTTAACCTTTTCCTTTAATGGCATTTGGGCACAAATCCGTTTTTTAGCCATATTCTCTGAAATATTATCCCGTTTCATCGCCCGCTTGATTTGTGTCCCCTCGGATGCCGTAACTACTATTAACTTATCTACCATAGAGACCATATTAGCCTCTATAAGCAACGGTGCATCGATGATGATTATCGCAGAACCCAATGAGCGTTCGGTATTTATTTTCTGCTCTATTTTCCGGATAATCTCAGGATGCATGATTTCGTTCAATTTCTTCCGTTGGGCCTCGTTATCAAATATCAACTCAGCTAATACCTTGCGATTGATAGTCAAATCGTCATTTAATATTTCTTTGCCAAAATAATCTATAAGCCTTTGCCAAACCAAAGAATTAGGTTTTACTACCTCTCTGGCGAGCTTATCCGCATCTATAATTTTTGCTCCCAGGGTCTTAAATATCTTAACCACCGTTGTTTTTCCCGTAGCTAATCCCCCGGTTAATCCTACAACTAACACCCTAAACCTCCTGCAATTCAGACATCAGACATCAGACTTAAGAAAGAAGTCTGATGTCTGAAGTCTGAAGTCTATGGTCTATTGTCTGAATCACCGTTAAACCTCAATTTCCCTTAAATCCCTTGCCGCCTCTTCAGGGATGACTGAATTAATGTAAAATCCCGTGCCCCACTCAAAGCCGGCTACATAGGTTATTCTTGGAATAATCTCTATGTGCCAGTGATAATCCCTTAAATCCTTTGGCAGGGAAAAGGGTGTCGTATGAATGATATAATTATACGGTGGGTCATTTAACAATTTCTTTAATCTCACCAAAGAACTCTTTACAATTTGGGCTAATGCCCCCATTTCATCATTCGTAATCGCTTCATAGCACGCTTTATGTCTTTTGGGGATGATACAAATCTCATAAGGAAACCTTGAGGCATAAGGGGTAAAGGTAAGGAAATGTCCATTTTCAACCACTATTCGTTCCTTATCTCTTAATTCTTGATGAACAATATCACACAAGACACATCTCTCCTTAAAGTTATAATAGTTCAATGCACCTCTAAGTTCCTCTTTGACGCGTTTGGGGACAATGGGTGTAGCAATCAATTGTGAATGTGGATGGTCTAAGCTGGCCCCAGCACTACTGCGGTGATTCCTAAAGACAAGAATGAATTTGAATCGTGGGTCTTTTCTTAAGTCAATCATCCTTTCCCGGTAGCAATAAAGCACCTTTTCAATATGATGAGGCTCTAAGTCGGCTAAATTTTTATGATGTTCTGGTGTCTCGATTATTACCTCATGTGCCCCTACGCCATTCATTCGGTCATATATTCCTTCTCCTTGTCTGTCTAAGTCCCCTTCTATCATTAGTGCTGGAAACTTATTAGGGATAGTTCTTACCCACCAACCAGGTGAATCAGGGGCTGTCCCAGGCTCTCGCAGACAGAGTATTTCGTGTGGCGTCTTTGCCTCATTTCCTCCACAAAACGGGCAATGCCCACTATTGACGGTTATTTCAGGTTCTGTACAATGAAAATCGGTAGATCGTTTTCCCCGCTCCGTAGCAATGATTACCCATCTCCCTATGACCGGGTCTTTTCTTAACTCTGGCATAATTTCCTCCTTGTATAATTAAAAATTAAAAATTATGAATTAAAAATTAAGAAAGGGGAAAATATATGAATTGAAAATCATAAATTCTTTTCTCTTTCCTCAATTTTTAATTTTTAATTCATAATTTTTAATTACTCAACCTCCTTGTTTTTATCTCATTTTTGATATATTTTTCTACATACTTTATAAAATGCCTGGCATCATTGAGCACATGTAGGGCTTTTTCCTTATCTGAGGTGAATACCTTTCCCTTTTGGGACTTCTCAGGGCTCATTCCTCTAAAGGTAAGATAAGGTCGGACATCCTCTTTGTCGATAATCCCTGATTGTAAAAAATGTAACCCAAACTCTTCAATTGCCTGTGAATCTGTTTCAGGCTGTATTTGTTTAATATAAAGAATAGATCTGGCACTATGATAAACCGCATGATGAGCATGGATGATTGCTTCTGCATAATTACCTTTTTTAAACATTATGTCGGCTAAAGTTATCTTATCTTCTCCTGCCCTCAATCTAACCAGAGCTGATTCCCATAATTGTGAAGAATCCTCTTTCATCTTACTCCTTCTAAGGTATATATCCACAGATTACACAGCGCAGCAGAGCCGCAACCAAATCCCAACCTAACGGTTGGAAAAGGAGGTTTATCGCTTTAGCCACACCAAGGTATGTCTTT